>DASZEI010000483.1:0-4106 GCA_035940975.1 Jatrophihabitans sp.
TAAGCCGTACGACACACTTGAAATTACACCCGTGTCGTTACCCATTAGTCAAGCTGAAGTCTGCTATTCGCGCCAGATTGGTGCCGTTCAAGCGAGCCCGGCGAGGTCAGGACGGTTCGGGAAGCCGTCCGTAGGAGGTGCTGCGCTGCCTGGCCGGCCGCCCGGCCAGCCTCGCGACGCCCTCCAGCTCGGCGACCGAACGCCGCGATCCGTGCTCGGAACCGGCCATCCGGGAGATGGTCTCTTCCATCAGCGTCCCGCCGAGGTCGTTGGCCCCGCCGCGCAGCATCTCGGCCGCGCCGGCCTCGCCGAGCTTGACCCAGCTGGTCTGGATGTTGGCGATCTTGCCGTGCAGCATGATCCGGGCCATCGCGTGCACGGCCTTCACCTCGCGCTGGGAGGCACCGGCCCGCGCGAGCCCCGCCAGGTAGATCGGCGACTGGTGATGGACGAAGGGCAACGGCACGAATTCGGTGAAGCCACCGGTCTCGTCCTGGAGCCGGCCGAGCAGCCGCAAGTGCGCCACCCAGTGCCGCGGGTGGTCGACGTGGCCGAACATCATCGTCGAGGTGGTCGGAATGCCCAGCCGGTGGGCGGTGGTGACGACCTCGATCCAGGCCGAGGTGGGCAGCTTGCCCTTGGTCAGCACCCAGCGCACCTCGTCGTCGAGGATCTCGGCCGCGGTGCCGGGCAGCGAGTCGACGCCGGCCTCCCGGACGCCGATCAGGAACTCCGAGATCGACAGGTTGGCCCGGGCCGCCCCGTTGACGATCTCCATCGGGCTGAACGCGTGCAGGTGCATCGAGGGCACCGCGCGCTTGACTGCCCGGGCCAGTTCGAAGTAACCGCTCGCCGGCAGCTTGGGATCGATGCCGCCCTGCATGCAGATCTCGGTGGCGCCGGCGGCGTGCGCCTCGCGGACCCGGTCTTCGATCTCGGACGTGGACAGCGTGTAGGCGTCGGCGTCGGTGGCCCGCTGGGCGAAAGCGCAGAACCGGCAGCCGGTGTAGCAGATGTTGGTGAAGTTGATATTGCGGTTGACCACGTAGGTGACGTCCTCGCCGACCGCCTCCCGGCGCAGGTCGTCGGCCAACGCCGCGACCGCCGCCAAGCCCGCCCCGTCGGCCTGCATCAGGGTCAGCGCCTCGGAGTCGGACAGCCCCGCCGGATCGCGCTCGGCGGCCCGCAGGGCCTGCGCCACGTCGGAGTCCAGAGCGCTCGATCCGGGCGAGAAGACCCGGCCGGCCAGCGCGTTCCAGTCGCCGTAGACCTCGCTGAAGTCGCTGCGCCGGTCACTGCTGCGGCCCTCGGAGTCAACCGCCGAGTGCAGGTCGGTGCGGCCGGTGGACTCCCAGGCCGGATCCGGCTCCTGCCAGGGCAGCCCCACCGGGTTGAGCACTGCGCCGTCCGGCCGGGTCCGGGCCAGCCCGGTAGCGGGATCAGCCAGCGCCCGGACGTGTGGCAGCACCCGCGGGTCCAGCCACGGCGCCTCGGCCAGCACGTAGGGCGGCTGGGCGGTCAGCCGCTCGGTGAGCGCCAGGCCACGCCCGGCCACCAGGTCGGTGAGCTTGTCGAGTTCGGGCCAGGGCCGCTCGGGATTGACATGGTCCGGGGTGAGCGGGGAGATGCCGCCGAAGTCGTCCACCCCGGCATCGAGCAGCAGCAGGCACTCGGTCAGGTCCACCAGGTTCGGCGGCGCCTGCAGCCGCAGCTTCGGCCCGAACACCAGCCGGGACACCGCCAGGGTGGCCAGGTACTCGTCCAGGTCCAGGTCGGGGTCGTTGCGCATCGCGGTGTCGTCCTTGGCGCGGAAGTTCTGCACGATCACCTCCTGGATCGCGCCGAACTCCCGGGCGCTGGCCCGGATCGCGAACAGCGACTCGGCCCGCTCCAGACGGGTCTCGCCGATGCCGACCAGGATGCCGGTGGTGAAGGCGATATTCAGCCGGCCGGCGTCGGTCAGCACCCGCAGCCGGACCTCGGGGTCCTTGTCGGGACTGCCGAAGTGCGGCGCGCCGGGCTCGGTGAACAGCCGCCGGGCGGTGGTCTCCAGCATCATCCCCATGCTCGGGGCGACCGGCTTGAGCCGCTGCAACTCGTCCCAGCTCAGCACCCCGGGATTGAGGTGCGGCAGCAGCCCGGTGCGCTCGAGCACCGCGATGGCCGCGGCCCGGACGTAGTCCAGGGTGGAGTCGTAGCCCCGCTCGTCCAGCCAGTCGCGAGCCTGCGGCCAGCGGTCCTCGGGACGGTCGCCAAGGGTGAACAGCGCCTCCTTGCAGCCCAGTGCCGCACCCTGCTCGGCGATCGCCAGCACCTCGTCGATCTCCAGGTAGGCGGCCGGCAGCCGGTGCGGCACGGTGGCGAAGGTGCAGTAGTGGCAACGGTCGCGGCACAACCGGGTCAGCGGGATGAAGACCTTGCGCGAGTACGTGATCACCCCGGGACGGCCGGCAGCCAGCAGGCCGGCATCGCGCACCCCGGCCGCGATCGCCATCAGCTCGCTCAGCTGCCCGCCGCGCACCGACATCAGCACCGCCGCTTCGACGGCGTCCAGCGCGACGCCGTCGCGGGCTCGCCGCAGCGCCCGGCGGACGGCGGACTCGGAGGGCTGGGACTGGCTCATCCCTCTGAGCCTAGCCACCGCGGCTACCGCCCAGCCGGGCGGTGAGCTGAGCGCGTCGGGCCGGCTGGCTACAAGGGAGGTCGCGGGCACCTAAGCTGTTCGGCGTGCCGATATCGCCGCAGTCCACCGGCCGGTCCCGATGACCGGGATGCCCGCCGACACCGAGGAACTGGCCCTGGCGGTGTGCCGGCTGTCCCTGCACTCGCGTGGACGGTTGCGGCACCCGCACCAGGTCGGCATCGCCGTCCGGGCGGCGCTGTTCACCGAGCTGGCCCGCACCGGCCGGCTGGTCGGGCGGGTCCGGCCGGAGGCGGTCGGCGAGTCCGACACCGGCAACCCGCTGGCCGACGCCCTGCACCGGGCGGTGGCCAGCCGCCGGCCGGCGCTCTGGAAGCGCTGGTACAGCCATGTCGACGCCGACCGGCGGGCCGCCACCGAGGCCCTGATCGCGGCCGGCCGGTGGAGCTCGCAGGGGCGCCGGCTGGTCGACGCGGACGCCGGTGCGACGGCGCTGCAGCAGCAACGGGTCGCCGAGCTGCTGATGGCCAAGCAGGCTCCGGACAACCTGGACCTGACGCTGCTGGTGCTGCTGGCCGGCGGTCATGGGACCGCCTTGGGCCGGCCCGCTCCGATCCGCAGCCGGCGGCTGACCAAGCTCTGGCTGGAGCCGCAGCTGCTGACCTCCGGGCACGGCGGCGATGCCACGGTGGCGGCCGTGTTCTACGCGCTGTCGGCGATGCGCCGGGCCCACACCGTTCCGTTCCTGTCCCGCTGACTCCCGCCCGGCTCCGCCGATCCCGCGAACTCCGGCTGGTCGCATACCTCCCGCTTACTGCGGTCGGCCCCTGATGAAATAGGTTCCTCGGGTGCGCATCACGGTGTTGGCAGGCGGAGTCGGCGGAGCCCGGTTCCTGCAGGGCGTCCGGGCCTACGCGGCCGACCTGCCGGGCTCCGAGGTCACCGCGATCATCAATACCGGCGACGACGTCACCCTGCACGGGCTGCGGATCTGCCCCGATCTCGACAGCGTGATGTACACCCTGGCCGGCGCGGTGGACACCGAGCGCGGCTGGGGCCGGGAGGTCGAGAGCTGGCGGATCATGGAGGAGCTGGTCGAGTACGGCGCCGAACCGACCTGGTTCAGCCTCGGGGACCTCGACATCGCCACCCACCTGGTCCGCACCCAGATGCTGGCCGCCGGCTACCCGCTCTCCGACGTGACCGCGGCGCTGTGCCAGCGCTGGCAGACCGGCATCCGGCTGCTGCCGATGACCGACGAGCGCTGCGAGACGCACGTGGTGATCGCCGACAACGGCAGCCGGCGGGCCATCCACTTCCAGGAATGGTGGGTCCGGCACCGGGCCGGCATCCCGGCGCTGGAGTTCGTCCAGGTCGGCCTGGAGTCGGCCCGGCCCGCGGCCGGCGTGGTTGCCGCCATCGAGCAGGCCGACCTGGTGTTGATCGCGCCGTCCAACCCGGTCGT
>DASZEI010000484.1:0-3546 GCA_035940975.1 Jatrophihabitans sp.
CCCAGCACGAATCCCGAAGGGCTCAGACCCGCAGCCACACCGCGGTGTTGGCCGGCAGCTTGTCACCCTCGATCGCCGAGGACGCCAGCAGGATCTCACCCGGCGGCAGCTCCACCGGCGCCTCGCCGGCATTGAGCGCGACCACCAGGTTCGGGCCGCGCCGGTAGGCCAGGCAGCCCTCGGGTGCCTGCAGCCAGGCGAACGACGAGCCGTGCAACTCGGTCAGCCGGCGGCGCACCTGCAGCGCCCGGCGGTAGAGCCACAGGGTTGAGTCGGGGTCGGCCACCTGGGCCTCGACGGTGAAGGTGTGCCACTCGGCCGGCATCGGCAGCCACGACCCGGATGAGGTGCTGAAGCCGAACGGCGGCTCGATGCCCTCCCAGGGCAGCGGCACCCGCTCGCCGTCCCGGCCGCGCTCGGTGTAGCCACTGCGCTTCCAGGTCGGGTCCTGCAGCACCTCGTCCGGCAGCTCGACGTTCTCCAGCCCGAGCTCGTCGCCGTTGTAGATATAGGTGGCCCCGGGCAGCGACAGCGAGATCAGGGTGGCGGCCCGGCCCCGGGCCTGGCCGAGCGCGCCGCCGCCGTAGCGGGTGGTGTGGCGCACCACGTCGTGGTTGGACAGCACCCAGGTGCACGGCGCGCCGACCTCGGCCATCGCCGCGAGCGAGCCGTCGATGGCCTCGACGAAGTCCGCGGCCGACCAGGGCGCCTCGATCAGCCGGAAGTTGAACGTCAGGTGCAACTCGTCCGGGCGGACGTAGCGCGCCAGCCGGACGTCGTCGGGCACCCAGGCCTCGCCCACCGCCATCCGGTGCGGGTAGGAGTCCATCACCCGGCGAAACATCCGCAGGCAGTCGTGCACGCCGTCCTGGTCGAAGCGCAGGTCCGGGTCGAGCTGGGTGTGCGGTCCGGTGTAGTTGGTCAGGTCCATGTCGGGCAGGCCGGCGGGCTTGGCCATCGAGTGCGCGACGTCGACCCGGAACCCGTCCACGCCACGATCCATCCAGAACCGCAGGATCCGCTCGAACTCGGCGTGCACCTCCAGGTTGTCCCAGTTCAGGTCCGGCTGCTCGGGGGCGAAGATGTGCAGGTACCACTGGCCGTCCGGCACCCGGTTCCACGCCCGGCCACCGAACATCGCGGGCCAGTTGTTGGGCGGCTCCGAGCCGTCCGGGCCCTTGCCGTCGCGGAAGATGAACCGGGCCCGCTCCGGCGAGCCCGGACCGGCGGCCAGCGCCTGCTGGAACCACGGATGCTGGTCGGAGAAGTGATTGGGAACGATGTCCACGGTGACCTTGATGTCGCGGGCATGGGCCTCGGCCACCAGAGCGTCGAAGTCGGCCAGGGTGCCGAACATCGGGTCCACGTCGGTGGGATCGGCCACGTCATAGCCGCCGTCAGCCATCGGCGAGGTATAGAACGGGCTCAGCCAGATCCCGTCGACTCCGAGTTGCCACAGGTGATCGAGCCGGTTCCGGATGCCGATCAGGTCGCCGATGCCGTCACCGTTGCCGTCGGCGAAGCTCTTGGGATAGATCTGGTACACCACGGCGCTGCGCCACCAGTCGGCGCCGCTGAGATACGGCGCGCCCGGGCCGCTGACGAAACCATGGTCCGCGGGCGCCGTCACGTCGCCGATGGCGGGTAAGCCGGCCGATGAGCCGCTGGACCGCTCGGGAGTGTTCTCGATGGGCGTGTCGGGCACGCGTTTCCTCCGGGTGGGAAGACAACCAAGGTCGTTCTGGACGGCGCAGACGACAAGTCGCAAGGGTCAGGGGTCGACCGCCTGTAAGCCTTTCCAGGCCATTGTGTCGCGGTCCGGAAAACCAGTCAAGCAAGCGAGTTGCGCATCGACTCGGCAGCCATCGTCAGGTACTGCCAGATCGGCGTCGCCACGTCGTCGGGCAGCTGCAGGGACTCCAGCGCGTCGCGCATGTGCCGCAGCCAGGCGTCGCGTTCGGCCTCGCCGATCACGAACGGGGCATGCCGCATCCGCAGCCGGGGATGGCCGCGGTTCTGGGAGTAGGTGCTCGGCCCGCCCCAGTACTGGATCAGGAAGGAGGCCAGCCGGTCAGCGGCCGGTTCCAGGTCCTCCTCCGGGTAGAGCGGGCGCAGCAACGGGTCCATCGCCACCCCGGCGTAGAACCGCTGCACCAGCAACCGGAAGGTCTGCTCGCCGCCGGCCCGCTCGAAGAAGTCCGCGCTCACCATCGCCCGATCCCGACTGCTGCCCGCCTGCCTGCCTGTGTCACCTGTTCATTGTCCCGCACCGTTCGGCGCCCACGCCGGGCCAGTCGCTCACGCCGGGCCAGTCGCTCACGCCGGGCCGGTCACTCACTCGGAGCCGGACAGGGCGTGCCCGACTCCGGCGCTGTCGAGGTTGGCCCGGATCCGGGCTCGCAGCTCGCGGGCGACCCGCCACTGCTCCAGCGGCTTGACCCGGGCGACCAACCGCAGCACCGTCTGGTCGCGGCCGAGTTGCTCGATGCCCAGCAGCTCCGGCGCCGCCAGCAGGCTCGGCAGCCATTGCTGGTCGGCGTACAGGTCAGCACCGGCCTGCGAGATCGCGGCCAGCGCCGCCGGCACGTCCTGCCCGACGCCGACCGGGATGTCGAGCACCACCTGGGCGTACTGCTGGGACATGTTGCCGACCCGGACGATCTCGCCGTTGCGCACGTACCAGGCCACTCCTTCGACGTCGCGCAGCCGGGTGGTGCGCAACCCGACGGCCTCGACGGTGCCGGTGGCCTCCTTGACGTCGATGACGTCGCCGACGCCGTACTGGTCCTCGAGCATCATGAACATGCCCGACAGGAAGTCCTTGACGACGTTCTGGGCGCCGAACCCGACCGCCACCCCGACCAGCGAGGTGCCGGCCACGAACGGCGCCAGGCTGACCCGGAACACCTGCAGCACCAGCAGGAACGCGGTGATGAAGATCAGGAAGCTGACCGCGCTGCGCAGCACCGAGGCGATGGTGTCGGCTCGCTGCTTGCGCCGCTCGCTGACCAGCCCGGCCGATTCCCAGAACGGCAGGACGCCGGCGCGGTCGGTCAGCGGGCTCAGGATCGCCGGCACCCGGCCGGCCGCACTGGCGGTGCTGAGCCGGTTGATCCAGCGATGCGCCAACACCCGCACCACCAGCGCCGCCACCAGAATGGTCAGCAGTTGCAGGGGCTTGGTGATCAGCAGGCCGGCATGCTCGTGCCAGTAGGCGGGCAGCTCGGCGGCTGCCGGCCGGCCGGCACCGGCTCCGGCCAGCGGGTTCGCAGAAGGGTCCACGCCGGTAAAGACTGCCACCTGCGACCCGGCCCGGCCGGTAGGCCGGGCACCGGTGAGTGGCCACGGCAGGCAGCCAGTAGATCTTTTATGGGTGCGCGAAGGCCCTGAGTCGGGTTCACTGGACTGCGACACTCGGAGGGAATGCCGGTGACCCGACCGCGCCTGCTCGACGCGTCGCGCCCAGCACGGTGCGATGCGCCGCTGGTGGCTGCCGCGGTGCCGCCGGGAAGGCTCGCCGGATGAGCGGCGCGCTGGTTCTCAACG
>DASZEI010000485.1:0-3881 GCA_035940975.1 Jatrophihabitans sp.
AGCCGCTGTCCAACCTCGACGCCAAGTTGCGGGTGGAGACCCGGGCCAACATCGCCGCGTTGCAGGCCCGGCTCGGCACCACCACCATCTACGTCACCCACGACCAGGTCGAGGCCATGACGATGGGTGACCGGGTGGCGCTGCTCAAGGACGGCATCCTGCAGCAGGTCGACACCCCTCGCAACCTCTACGACCACCCGGGCAACGCCTTCGTCGCCGGCTTCATCGGCTCGCCCGCGATGAACCTGGTGAAGGTGCCGTTCACCGATTCCGGAGCCCAGCTGGGCGGGCTGAACATCCCGATCCAGCCGGACGCGGCAGCAGCCGCCCGGTCCGCCGGGCTGAAGGAGATCATCCTGGGCATCCGTCCGGAGTCCTTCCACGCCTCGGAGTCCGGCCAGGGCCTCAAGCTCAAGGCAACCCTGGTCGAGGAGCTCGGTGCCGACGCCTTCGTCTACGGCGAGCTGCCCGGAACCAAGACCCACGATGTGGGCGACGACGGTGGCGCCAAGCCGTTCACCGTTCGCTTCGACGGCCGGGTGCCGCCCAAGATCGGCAACGAGATCGCCCTCGAAGTCCGGACCGACGAGACGCACGCCTTCAACCCGGAGACCGGCGAGCGCCTCGGCGCGTAACCACCGCCGGTAAGGCAGCAGAAGGGGACGTCGGCTCGCGGCCGGCGTCCCCTTCGCTCGTTCTCAGCCGCGCCTCGGCCGGCTCATGGTGTGGACGGCTCCGGCAACTCGTCCGGGAACCGGTGTCGTCACGACCTGGTCAAGTCGGCTCGCAGCCATAGCGGGCGGTAGCTGAGCGGTACTTTGGCCTTGGTGTCCCGGCACGTGAGGATCGCCGGCGCACCGGTCACCCGCTGCACGGCGACCGTGCAGGAGCCGTCCGGCACCGCCAGCCGGACCAGCTGCACGTCAGGCGGCGAGCCCTGCACCTCCAGCAGCCGCACCGCCCCGACGGTCGCCAATCGGAGTTCTCGCTGGGCGTGCACCACGGCGGCCTGCGCGGCCGGTGGCAGTCCGATCTGGCCGCGCAGCCGATCAGGCACCACCTGCCCGGCCTCGGTTGCCGACGCCAGGGCAGCCGGGTCGGTGATCCGGCCGTACAGCTGTCCGGTGGGCAGCACCAGCACGTTGGCGGCGAACCGGTCTCCCCCGACGTGGCTGCATTCCCATGCCCGGCCGGGGCATTGCCGGGCCAGCGCGTTGGCGACCGGCCGTCCCTCGATCGCGCAGCACATGTCCCGGGTGCCGTGCGCGCACACCGCATACACCGGCCGGGTGTCCTTGGCCTGCTCGGCCAGTGCCGCCGGGTCGAGTTCGAGCAGCTCGTCGGCTGCCTGGTAGGTCCCCCAGACGATGCCCTGCCGGCCCGGCCGGCAGTCGGCGAACCCCCAAGTCTGCTGGGTGGGCTGCGGGTGCTGAGTGGGTTGAGCCGGGGCGGGTTGGCGGCCGGGCCGGCGGATTGCCAGCACCCGGACACCCTGCTGGCCCAGCGTGTCGATCAGCCGCTGCGCGACCCGCCGGTCGAACCGGGAGCCGGCCAGGCCCGCCACCCCCCACCCGCCGGGCTGCTCGACGAGCAGGATCCGGCTGGCGGGAAAGGCGGTGCCGAGCATCTCGTCGTTCCGGGCGGTCGCCGCCAGCGCGCACCGGTTGGGCTGGTCAAGCACCGCGCTCGGGCACCAGGATGGCGGCGGTGAGCAGCCTGCGGACCAGGGACAGCGCGGCCTCGGCGTCCAGCCCGGGCAGCACGGCCGCACTCACCGGCTCGCCCGAGAGCACCAGCTCGAGCGCGGATCCGGCCGACGGCGGCAGGCTGATGCTGGTGTCGATGGCCTTGACCAGCACCGCATCGGGCCTGCGTTCCAGCCGAGCCCGCAGGCCCGGCCGCAGCCGGAAGCAGGCCGACGGCGTCAAGGCGTCCAGCGCGGCCAGCTGCGCCATCGGCTCGATCGGTTCGGGCCGGGTGCTGTCGGCCAGCTCGTCGGCGAGCCGTCCGGCCACCTGCGGCAACCGGCCGCCGTCGGCGAAGGCGAGGAACGCCTGCACGGTCTCGCGAAGTTCATCGGCCAGCCGTTCCTCGTCGGCCAGGTCGCCGCCCAGCGGCAGCGAGGCGCGCAGGCCCGGCTCGCCGGCCGCTTCGGCGAGCAGGTGCCGGAGCAGGCTGTGCCGGGTCACCGGATGCACGCCGACGGTCAGGTGGATCGAGGTCTGGCCCTGCGCCGTGGCCGAGTGGATGAAACCGCGGGGCAGGTACAGCGCATCGCCGGGCTGCAGGGCCAGGTCGAGCAGCGGCGGTTCGGCCGACCGGGCAGCGACCGCCGCCCGGTGCTGTTCCCAGTCCTGACCGGGCAGCGGGTCGGTGAGCACCGGCCGGTGCACCACCCAGCGCTTGCGGCCGGCGACCTGCAGCACGAACACGTCGTGGGTGTCGTAGTGCGGCGCGAAGCCCTGGTTCTGCGGCGGGGTCAGGTAGCAGTTGATCTGCACCGGGTGCCCCAGCTCGGTGCTCAGCCTGCTGCCGAAGCGCACCAGCGGCGGCCAGTTGCGGTGCAGCGCCTGCAAGACCAGGGTGGCACCGTCGGCGACCAGTCCGAGAACCTTGTCGTCGGCCACCTGATCGGTCACGCCGGCCCCGAGGCCGCCGGCCCTGGTGAACTCCCGAGCCGGAATCACCTTGCCCTGCTTGGCGATCCTTATGAACGGGGTGCGCAGCCCGCGCCGGGACAGCAGCTCGTCGATGGCCGCGGTGTCGAGCAGGTCGGTGTAGTCGGCGCCGCTCTCGGCGGCTGGGGTCAGCAGTGGTCGCCTCGACCAGTACTCGGCGGCGAACCGCTCCACCGGAATGGCGATGCAGCGGGCCAGGGCACCCGGCGAGGCGGCGTCGGACACGGCGGCGTCGGACACGGCGGCGTCAGACAGGGCGGCGCCGACCGGGCCGGCGCCGCCCATCGGCTGCTCAGTACTCAGGCGCCGCCGTCCGCGCCACCATCGGCACCGCCATCACCGGCACCGCCGTCCGCGCCGCCGTCACCGGCACCGCCATCACCGGCGCCGCCATCCGCGCCACCACCGGCGCCACCACCGGCGCCACCATCGGCACCGCCGTCACCCGCACCGCCATCGGCACCGCCGTCCGCGCCACCATCACCGGCACCGCCGCCGGTCAGATCCTCCGCGCCACCGTCGGCGCCACCGTCATCCATACCGGCCATGCCGTCAGCACCGCCGTCGGCGGTTCCTTCCGTTTCCGTCATAGTGCTACTCCTTATCGAGGGGTAGTCAGCGCCGGACAGCCCGGCGCCAGGTAGGGGCACGCTGCACGGCCCGGCTCCTACGCTAGCGGTGAACCGAGTCCGGCGACAGTGCGCCCGTCGGCTCGCCGGCGCTGGGAACCAGGGGTTCGTGATTTTGTCTGACGACTGATCAGACGTGTCAGACAACAAGAGCTGACCCGCTGACCGCAGGCCACACCGAGGGCGGCCTACCAGCCGGCCCAGCAGGTCAGCCGCCGGCCTCGGCCAAGCCGGGCTGGTCCTGCTCGGCCAGTTCGGCGCTAGCCCGGCCGAGCGCGGCACTCATCGCCTCCAGATCGGCAAGCAGCACCGACTCCTCGATGCTCAGCTGTCGCCGGAAAGCCTCGATGGCAACACCGAATGCGGCGAAGCAGGCTTCGGTGACCCGCACGCCACCGGGGCTCAGCGTCAGGATCACCGAACGCCCGTCGGCCGGGTTGCGACGCCGCTTCAAGTGGCCGCTCCTGGACATCCGGACGAGCACGCTGGACAGCGTGGTGGCCTTCATGCCGAGCGCCCCGGCCAGCTGGGTGGGCGTCGTCGGCTGCATCAGTCGCAAGGCGCTGTAGACGGC
>DASZEI010000486.1:0-3766 GCA_035940975.1 Jatrophihabitans sp.
CTGATCCTGCTCGGCAACGCCATCACCCCCGGCAAGGGGCTGCGGGACGGCCCGTTCTCCTCTGAAGTCGAGATCCGGGAGCTGGTCAACCTCGCCGAGTCGCGCGGGGTGGTCGAGCGCGGTGAGCGGGAGATGATCCAATCCGTCTTCGACCTCGGTGACACGATCGCCCGCGAGGTGATGGTGCCGCGCACCGACGTGGTGTGGATCGAGAGCACCAAGACCGTTCCGCAGGCGCTGGCGCTGGCGCTGCGATCAGGCTTCAGCCGGATCCCGGTGGTGGCCGACAACGTCGACGACGTGGTGGGGATCGTCTACCTCAAGGACCTGGTGCGCCGCGCCCAGGACCAGGAGCGGGCTCGCCAGACCAAGCTGGACGAGGTGATGCGGCCGCCCACCTTCGTGCCGGAGTCCAAGCCGGTCGATGAGCTGCTGCGCGAGATGCAGGCGCACTACTCGCACCTGGCCATTGTCATCGACGAGTACGGCGGCACCGCCGGCCTGGTGACCATCGAGGACATCCTGGAAGAGATCGTCGGTGAGATCCGCGACGAGTACGACGTCGAGCGGCCGCCGGTGGAGAAGCTGGAGGACGGTTCGGTCCGGCTGACCGCCCGGCTGCCGGTCGAGGACCTCGGCGAGTTGTTCGACGTCGAGCTGCCGCGCGGCGACGACGTCGAGACCGTCGGCGGGCTACTGGCGCAGCTGCTGGGCCGGGTTCCGATCGCCGGCTCGTCGGCTACCGCCTACGGCCTGCAGCTCACCGCCGAGAGCGTGGGCGGCCGGCGCAACCGGATCGACACGGTGCTGGTCCGCAGGCTGGAGGACCAGGACGAGCGCGAGGACACCGATGGCTGAGGCCGGCTCGTTGGAAGGCGAGGACGCCAAGCTGGTGACCCTGGCCCGCGCCACCCGGGCCCGCACCGGCGCGGCCCAGGGCGCCGCCGTCCGCGACACCGACGGCCGCACCTACGCCGCTGCCAGCGTGGCGCTGCCGTCGCTGCGGCTGTCGGCGCTGCAGGTCGCGGTGGCGATGGCGGTCTCGTCCGGGGCCCCGGGGTTGGAAGCCGCCGTGGTGCTCTCGGCCGGTGCCGAGGAGGATCCGGACGGCGCCGCCGCGGTGGCCGACCTGGCCCCGTCAGCGCCGGTGTACGCCGTCGACGAGCGCGGCCGGCCGGCTACCCGCTGACCGCGGCGCTCACCAGACCCAGGCCTTGAGTCCGGACATCGTCCCGACGTAGACGGCATTGCTGTAGATGGCCGGGGCCGCGAACCGGCTCACCGCTCCGGTGTTCATCGTCCACAGCGTCCGGCCGCTGGGCGGGTCGAGCACGTGCAGCACGCCGGCCTGGTAGTCGAGCACGAAGATCCGCCCACCGCCGACGGTCGGGGTGCCGTTGATGTTCGAGGCGGCGTGCCACAGCACCGTCATGGTGCCGTTGCTGTTGATCCGGACGGCGCGCAGGCCGTCGGCGCACGGCACGTACACGGTGGTACCGACCACGGCGGTGCCGCCGAAGGACCGGCACAGCGCCAGCTTCGACACCTGGCCGCCGATGCCGCCCAGCTTGGCCTTGTTCAGCACGTAGGCGGTGCCGCTCTTGCCGGCGATGAAGACGTAATTGCCGACGATGGTCGGTCCCTGCGAGCCCAGGTCCAGGTCGGCGGCGTTGTCGGAACGCCAGGTGCTCGGCGAGAACGAGTCGGTGATGCGCTGCCCGGCCAACTCCAGCACCGAGTCGCTGTAGTCGTAGCTGCCGGTCTCGGCGGTGGCGCCGTTGCCGACCGCCACCAGCAGCCCGGCGCCGGGTTCCTCGATCGGCCCCGGAGTGGCCCAGATGCCGCCCTCGCGCGAGGTGGGCACCGTGAAGTTCCACAGTGCGGCCGTGGTCGGCGAGGTCAGATCCAGGCCCACCACGCTGCCCCGGTAACTGCTGCAATCACCGGCCAGCCCGCCGTAAGGGATGTAGACCCGGCCGCTGGCGACCAGCAGCGCGCCGCGTTGCTGCATCGCGGCCGGGCTGATGCCGGGGACGCTGGCCGGCACGTCGACGTTGCGCGACCACTTGACGGTGCCGGTCCCCGGGTCCAGGCCGTAGGCGATGTGCCGGATCGGGCTGTTCAGGATCGAGACCACGATCACGGTGTTGTGCGCGGCGTCGTAGGCGGGCGTGCCGGTGATCCCGGTCGGGTCGATGTTGCCGCACGGCAGGGCGGACCTCGGCACCGGCGCTCCCAGGTTGCGCCGCCAGATCACCGAATTGCCCGCCAGCCGGTAGACCGAGTTGTTCTCGGTGGCCACGATGCGGATGCCGTGGTTGACGATGATCGGCTGGCCGTAGACCGCGCCGTCCAGCGGTATCGACCAGCCGAGGGTCGGCTGGACGTTGTCCCGCTTGGCGGTGATCGCGTAGCCGGACCGGGCGCCGTTGCCGTGGTAGGTGGGCCAGTCGGCGTACGTGGTGGTCGTGGTGGCTGCGGGCGTGGCGGTCGGGAGCCGGCCGGCACCGGCCCGGCTTACGCTGGCCTGCCCGGCGCCGGCCTGCCTGACGCTGCTCTGGGCGGCCCCGGCCGGTCCGGCCGCCAGGGTCAGGACTCCGGCAGTCAGCACGGCGGCGGTGGCGCTGCTCAGGATGGTCAGGTACGGGTGGCGACGAGTCATGTTCGCCAGTGTGAAGTGGCCTGTCGCTTCCCGCACGTCGGCGGGCTGGGACGCGTCGGCGGGCTGAGACAATGTCGGGGTGAACCAGGTTGAGCCCGACGGCTATCGCTCCGGCTTCTGCGCATTCGTCGGCCGGCCCAATGCCGGCAAGTCGACCCTGACCAACGCGCTGGTCGGGTCCAAGATCGTGATCACCAGCGACAAGCCGCAGACCACCCGTCGGGCCGTCCGGGGAGTGCTCAGCCGGGCCGACGGCCAGCTCGTGATCGTCGACACGCCCGGCCTGCACCGGCCGCGCACGTTGCTGGGCCAGCGGCTCAACGACGTGGTGCGCGAGACGCTGGCCGAGGTCGACGTGGTGGGCTTCTGCGTGCCGGCGAACGAGAAGGTCGGGCCCGGCGACCGGTTCATCGCCGCGGAGTTGCAGGCCCTGAAGGCTCAGGCGGTCGCGATCGTCACCAAGACCGACACCGTCGGCAGGCAGCGGGTCGCCGAGCAGTTGCTCGCGGTCAGCCGGCTCGGTGAGTTCGCCGAGATCGTTCCGGTGTCGGCCCGCTCCGGTGAGCAGGTCGAGCTGCTGGCCGACCTGCTGCTGTCGCTGTTGCCGGCAGGCCCGCAGCTCTACCCGGACACCATGACCACCGACGAGACCGAGCAGAGCCGGATCGCCGAGCTGATCCGCGAGGCCGCGCTGGCCGACGTCCGCGACGAGTTGCCGCACTCGATCGCGGTCACCGTGGAGGAGATGAACCCGCGCGAGCAGGGCAACCCGCCGCTGATCGACATCTTCGCGACCGTGCACCTGGAGCGCGCCAGCCAGAAGCCGATCATCCTGGGCGCCGGCGGCAGCCGGCTCAAGCGGATCGGCATCGACGCCCGGCGCGGCATCGAGGAGCTGCTGGGTCGGCGGGTGAACCTGAACCTGCACGTCGCGGTGATGGGTGAGTGGCAACGCGATCCCAAGAAGCTCGACCGGCTCGGTTTCTAGACGTGCTGAACCGCTATCGAGCCGCCTTCTCAGCACCGGGGGCGGTGGAGTTCTCCGCCGCCGGATTCCTGGCCCGGATCACGCTGGCGATCTACCCGATTGCGATCGTCCTGATC
>DASZEI010000487.1:0-11292 GCA_035940975.1 Jatrophihabitans sp.
GCCGGCTGGGCGGTGCCGGCCACGGTCATGGCCGCCGCGGTGCCGGGCTCGGCTCGGCGTCGAGCAGGCCCCGGTAGGCCTTGGCCAGCGAGCGCACCGAGAACAGCACGGTGGCCAGCGCCAGGAGCCCGTAGCACCACAGGAACAGGGTGTGCACCCCGAGCAACAGGAAGGCCAGCGCCAGGCTGCCGTGATCCAGCGGCAACAGCAGCCAGGCCACCAGCAGCGAGGACGAACCCGGGGAACCGGGCTGGAACGGGCCGGCGGCGGCAAGCTTGTCGCGCAGCATCATGCCGAAGAACTGGGTCGCGTTGGCGACCAGGAAGGCCACCGGCACGGCCAGGTAGAGCAGTGAGCCGAGCTCGAAGAAGCGCAGCACGGCCACCGCCACGCCACTGTGCAGCGAGCTGATCTTGGCGATGTCGGCGACGTGGTCGAGCCACTCGCCGGCCTTGCTGCCGCCGCCCCGGACCCTGGCGAGCTGACCGTCGGCCGAGTCGAGGGCGTAGCCGAGCAACAGCAGCAGCGACACCACGATGCCGGTCAGCACCGTGGAGTGGCGCAGCACCAGGACCGCGATCCCGGCGAACGAGGCCGCCGAGCTCAGCAGCGTGACCTGGGTCGGGGTGAGCCGCAGCGCGTAGGCCGCCGCCGCCAGCACGCCCCCGGCCCTGCGGTTGACGAAGCGGAGGTAGGCCGGCACCGAGGCGGTCGACTTCTGGGCGCCGGCCAACCGTGAACGCGCGTAGTCGAACCGGATCCTGGCCGAGCCGTCCTTCGGCAGGAGGGCAGTGTTGTCCATGGAGGAGAAGACCCTTGTTCTCGGAAAGTGGAGAAGGCTCGGCTAGGCCTGCACGGTGCTGAGCTGCCGCGGCTGGGCCTGCCAGGCGCTGCGCACCATCTCGCGAAGATCATGCCGCGGGCGCCAGCCCAGCGTCGTGCTGATGTGCGTGGTGTCGGCCACCACCATCGCCGGATCGCCGGATCGGGCCTCCCCCAGCCGGGGCTCGATGCGGCGCCCGGAGACCTCGGCCACCATCTCGATCACCTCGCGCACCGAGTAGCCACGGCCGCAGCCGACATTGAAGATGTGCGCGGCGCCCGGCTCGTCCAGTGCGGCAATCGCCGCGACGTGGGCGTCGGCCAGGTCCTGGACGTGGATGAAGTCCCGGACGCAGGTGCCGTCCGGCGTGGGGTGCCGGCTGCCGAAGATCACCGGCTGGTCGCCGCGGTCCAGCGCGTCGAACACCATCGGGATCAGGTTGGTCCGGCCGAGATCGCCGAGCTCGGGAGCGGCGGTGCCTGCGACGTTGAAGTACCGCAGGGCCGCGAACCGCAGTCCGGTGGCCCGGGCCTGGTCGCGGATCAGCCACTCGCCGACCAGTTTGGTCTCGCCGTAGGGGTTGATCGGCCGGGTCGGGTGGTCCTCGCCGACCTGGGCCGAATCGACCATGCCGTAGACCGCGGCGCTGGAGGAGAAGACCAGCTTGGCGACTCGGGCCTCGGCCATCGCGCTCAGCAGTTGCACAAGGTTGTAGACATTGCGCCGGTAGTAGGTCAGCGGCTCGCGCATCGACTCGGCCACCTGCTTGTCGGCGGCCAGGTGGACCACCCCGGTGACCTGGTAGCGCCGCAGGATATCGGCCACCAGTTCGGCGTCGGCGATGTCGCCATGGACGAACGGGACCGCCACCCGGCTGAGGTCACCGGTACTGAGGTCATCGATCACCACCGCGTCGGCACCGGCTGCCTGCAGGCTGCGCACCACATGAGCCCCGATGTAGCCCGCTCCGCCCGAAACCAGCCAGGTGTCCGTCATGTTCGAGCCGTTCTTCCGGTTAGTCGGTGAGGATGGATATAAAATCTTAGTAAAGCAAGACATCGGCGCTACGATCCGCTAATCTTAACATTGTTTGCACGTAGCGCCGGTCGAGCGGCGGGATTTACGGGAGAGTCGTGGACGCGCTGAACTCAGTTGGGCCCCGGCGGGTCGGCTATGCCCCAGGGGTCTACGACATGTTCCATGTCGGGCACCTGAACATCTTGCGCAACTCCCGGCTTGCCTGTGACTACCTGATCGCCGGAGTCGTGTGCGACGAATTGAGTCGCCGCGCCAAGGGCAAGAGCCCGGTGATCCCGCTGGCCGAGCGGTTGGAGATCGTCAGCAGCATCCGCTACGTCGACGAGGCCGTCGTGGAGGATGCGCGCAACAAGCTCGAGATGTGGCAGCGGCTGCACTTCGACGTGATCATCAAGGGCGACGACTGGCGGGGCACCGACAAGGGCAACCGGCTCGAGCGCGAGATGGCCGAGGTCGGCGTCGAGGTCTTCTACCTGCCCTACACGGTCCACACCTCCTCCACCATGCTTCGGCAGGCGCTCAACCTCGAACTCGGCCTGCGGGCCTAGCGGCGGCAGCCAGCTACCTCAGGAACCGCCGCAGTCGGGAAGCCGGATCGTCACCGACACCGGGTGCACCGCCGGTTGCCGCAGGATCTCGGTCTGATCCGTGCGGGCCGGCTCCGTCGCGGTGACCGTCACCGTGTGCCGGGAGCCGCGGGCCAGTTCCAGCGGCAGCGTCAGCACCGTCAGGCCATGTTCGGACGAGGGCATCGCCACCGCCGCCCGGCCGTCCACGGTGACGCTGTCGATCCGCGAGCCCGGCGTTCCGTAGTAGCTGAGCAGCACCTTGTTGTCACCGGGCCGGGTGCGGTACCCGGGGGCGTCCAGCCGCAGCGTGACGTAACCGGGCAGCGGCCCGGCCGGGACCTCGTTGGCCAGGGTGAACGTCGAGGTGCTGGTGGTGCCGGCCCCGCAGCCCTGCCGGGAGTAGGTCATGGCCCGGGTCAGGTAGTAGTCCAGCTTGCCGCCGGTGGCGTTCACCGTGCTGAAACCGGCGAAGTATCCGGTTCCGGCGTCCAGGGTCCCCGACACCGGGCCGGCTGCCAGCCGCTGCTGGATGGCCGGATCGGCACTCCAGGCCACGATCCGCCGTTCGCCGGCTGCCTGGCCGGCAGCCCGGAGCAGGCCGGTCGAGCCGTGCGCGGACAGCAGCCGGACCGAGATCGCCCGGGCGATGTCGAGCAGGTAGGCCTTGCGGGCGGCCTTGTCAGGATGGGTTCGGTACAGCGCCTGCTGGGTGAGGCTGACGACCTCGTGCCCGTCCAGCAGGCTGCCGTCGGCCAGCGTGGCGGGTCCGGTCACGTTCAGCAGGTAGGAGATCGCGGTGGGGTCGATGGCCAGCGCCCCGTCGATCCGCTGGCCGCTGTACTTCAGCCACATCGCCGCCCAGATCCGGGCCGCGTCGGAGAAGTCCGGGCTGATCGTGGAGTTGGAGTAGGTGTTCACCGGGTCGGCGGCCCGGTAACGCTGGCGGTACTCGCTGCCCAGGTCCAGGCCGGTCCGCACCTTGCTCAGCGTGGTGTCGCTTTCGAACCGGTCGAAGCCGAGCTTGCCGTCCCGGGCCGTCACGATGGTGAAGGCGCCCGGAATTCCGCCGACTCCCCGTGACTCGGCCTCGTTCTGCAGGCCGACGAAGTATCGCTTGGTGCCGTTGCGGCCCAGCAGGTCCGGCAGCACGTCGGCTGCCTGGCTGATCGGCCGCAGCTGATCGGCGAGCTTATCCAGGCTGCCGCGGAGGCTGGCGCGGGACCGATCGGCCGAATCGAGCCAGGTGTCGGCGGGCAGCCGATCGACCTGCCGCGAGCCGGCCCGCAACCGCGCCTCTGCCTGGCGCAGCACCGGGGCGGCGTCGATCAGCGGCTGCAGCCGGACGGTGCCGTGGTTGACCAGGCCGCCCGGCGTCAGGGTGTCGGCCAGCCCCACCAGCGGGGTGAGCACCGCCGATCCGAGTTGGTCGGACTCTGCCGTGCAGCCGCGGATCGAGCGGGCCGGCCGGCCGAGCCAGGGAATCTGGGCGCTGGTCCACCAGGCCGGCCCGGTGGTCAGCCGGTGTGCCGCGCGGGCGTGCGCGGTCACCGAAGCGGCAGCGTTGCGGGCAGCCGGCAGGTCGGCCTGGGCCAGTGCCGTGCGCAGCCGGCTCACCGACTGCTGGGTCTCCCGCACGTGGTGGCGCGCCAGTTCCGCGGTCACCGCCAGCCACAGCGCGCCGGCCAGCAGCAGCGCGAACACCGCTGCCAGGCCATAGCGCAGCACGCTCGCCGTGCCGCGGCGCTCGGGACCGGACGCCGGTGCCTCAGACATCCCTCAGGCACTGCCCGACGCGGCCGGCACGGTGCCGCTCACCGAACTGGCCGCGGTGGGCCGGCCTTCCGAGCGGTGGCCCAGCCGGCCGACCAGGCCGGTCAGTGCCGCGCCGGCCAGCAGCACCGCACCGGCCAGTCCCAGGAACATCTGGGGCGGCAGGCCGGTCAGCGCAACGGCCGGAATCGCCGAGGCGATGGGATCGCGCGGCAGCGCCGGCGGCACCGGCTCGGCAGGATCCTGCTGCCCCGGGCCGGTTGCGCTGCAGCCGGCGTCGGCCGCCACCAGGGCGCCGCCGGGCGGCAGGCCCTTGACCGACCAGGAGGCCTCGAACGAGCCGGCGGGATCGGCGACCGGTGCGCCGAGGCGGCGGCCGGCCACGCTGACCAGCACCCGCGACCCGGCCGTGAAGCCCATCCCGTGCACCTGGATCGGGCCGCCGGCCGGGGTGGTGGCCGACACCGCGCAGCCCAGCGCGGGCGGGTAGCTCGCTGCCTGGGCGCTGCCGGCCGGCAACCACCAGCCGCACAGCAGCATCAGGCCGCCGAGCACGGACCACGCACATGCACGAGTACGGGACCGGTTGCCGGCCCCGTACCTCACCACTTGCCGGGGCGTACTTCTTACGCCCGCTGGACCGCACATGATTCCCCCGAATCCGCGAGCGTAATGTAGCGGTGAGGAGCGTCAATTTACAAGCGTTTGACATTGCGCTTTTGCCGCTATCGGCAACCGGGTGGTGGAGTGCTGTCTGCGCTGCCACGTAAGCTCGTCGCATGAGCTTGGCGGGACTGATCGAGGCCGCCCTCGACGACCCGGCCCTGGCTACCGTCATTGAGGCTGCCGGTCGGACCGGCGCCCGGCCGCTGGCACTGTCCGGCCCCGCCGCGCTCGAGCCGCTGGCCATCGCGACCCTCGCCGGCCGGACCGGCCGGACCGTGCTGGCGGTCACCAGCACCGGCCGCGAGGCCGAGGACCTGCTGGCCAGCCTGCAGTGCCTGCTGCCGCCGGACACGGTGGCCCTCTACCCCGGCTGGGAGACGTTGCCGCACGAGCGGCTCTCGCCCCGTGCCGACACCATCGGCCGCCGGCTGGCGGTGTTACGCCGGTTGCGCCATCCCGACCCGCGCGATCCGAGCACCGGCGCGCTGAGCGTGGTGGTGGCCCCGGTCCGCTCCATCCTGCAGCCGCAGGTTCCCGCGCTGGGCGATCTCGAGCCGGTCAGCATCTCGATCGGGGACTCCGGCCGCGAACTGGAAGAGATCGTCGCGGCGCTGGTGGCCGCCGGCTACGCGCGTACCGAACTGGTCGACAAGCGCGGCGATTTCGCCGTCCGCGGCGGCATCCTCGATGTCTTCCCGCCGACCGAGGAGCACCCGCTGCGGGTGGAGTTCTGGGGCGACGAGGTCGAGGAGATCCGTTACTTCAAGGTCGCCGACCAGCGCTCGCTCGAGATCGCCACCGGCGGGGTGTGGGCGCCGCCGTGCCGGGAGATGATGCTGACCGACTCGGTGAGGGCCCGGGCGGCCGCGCTGCTGGCCCGGCATCCCGAACTCGGCGAGCTGCTGGAGCCGATCAGCCTGGGCAACCCGGTCGAGGGCATGGAATCGCTGGCCCCGGTGCTGGTCGAGGAGCTGCGGCTGGTGCTGGAGGAGTTCCCGGCCGGCACCTCCGTGCTGGTCTGTGACCCGGAGAAGGTGCGCGCCCGGGCGGCCGACCTGGTGGCGACCTCGGAGGAGTTCCTGGCCGCGTCCTGGGCGGCGGCGGCCGGTGGCGGCAAGGCTCCGGTCGATCTGGGCTCGGCGTCGCTGCGCTCGTTGGAAGAAGTAGCCGAGGTCGCCTCCGATCTCGGCATGCCGTGGTGGTCGCTGTCGCCGTTCAGCACCGACAACGAGCTGATCGCCGACGCCGGCTCCGATGCCCGGACGGTGGCTGCCGTCGACTCCTCGTTCGAGGCCGCGCCGGCCTACCGCGGCGACACCGAATCGCTGCTCGGCGACATCGGCGGCTGGGCCCGCGACGGCTGGCGGCTGGCGCTGGTCTTCCAGGGCCACGGCAGCGCCGAGCGGGCCCTCGAACGGCTGCACGGCGCCGGCATCGCGGCCCGGCTGGTGCCCGGCATCGACGAGCTCGAAGCCGGCGTGGTCACCGTCACCACCGGCCACCTGGACTCGGGCCTGGTCTCGGCCGAGCTGAAGCTGGCCATCCTCACCGAGTCCGACCTGACCGGCCAGCGCGGCATCACGGCGCTGGACAAGTCCCGGATGCCGTCCCGGCGGCGCAACGCCATCGATCCGATCCAGCTGAGCTCCGGTGACTTCGTGGTGCACGAGCAGCACGGGGTGGGCCGCTACGTCGAGATGGTGCGCCGCACCGTCAACGGCGGCGAGCGCGAGTACCTGATCATCGAGTACGCCGCGGCCAAGAAGGGCCAGCCGGGCGACCGGCTGTTCGTGCCGACCGACTCCCTCGACCAGGTCACCAAGTACGTCGGCGGCGAGTCACCGTCGCTGTCGCGCCTCGGGGGCGCCGACTGGGCCAAGACCAAGGGCCGGGCCCGCAAGGCCGTGAAGGAGATCGCGGCCGAGCTGATCCGGCTGTACTCCGCCCGGATGGCCACCCGGGGTCACGCCTTCGGCCCGGACACGCCGTGGCAGCGCGAGCTGGAGGACGCCTTTCCCTACGTCGAGACGCCCGATCAGATGGCGGCCATCGACGAGGTCAAGGCGGACATGGAAAAGCCGCTGCCGATGGACCGGGTGATCTGCGGCGACGTCGGCTACGGCAAGACCGAGGTCGCGGTCCGGGCGGCGTTCAAGGCGGTGCAGGACGGCAAGCAGGTGGCGGTGCTGGTGCCGACCACGCTGCTGGCCCACCAGCACATCCAGACCTTCATCGGCCGGATGAACCAGTTCCCGGTGACCATCAAGGAGCTGTCCCGGTTCACCCATGCCGCCGACGTCGACGACGTGCTGGCCGGGATCTCCGACGGCCGCGTCGACATCGTGATCGGCACCCACCGGTTGCTGCAGCAGACCGTCCGGTTCAAGGACCTGGGCCTGGTGGTGGTCGATGAGGAGCAGCGGTTCGGGGTCGAGCACAAGGAGTACCTCAAGTCGCTGCGCACCGCGGTGGACGTGCTGACCATGTCGGCCACCCCGATCCCGCGCACCCTGGAGATGTCGCTGACCGGCATCCGGGAGATGACCACCATCCTCACCCCGCCGGAGGAGCGGCACCCGATCCTGACCTTCGTCGGGGGCTATGACCCGCGCCAGATCTCGGCGGCGATCCGGCGCGAACTGCTGCGCGACGGCCAGGTGTTCTTCATCCACAACCGGGTCGACTCGATCAACCGGACCGCCGCCAAGCTGGCCGAGCTGGTCCCCGAGGCGCGGATCGCGGTGGCGCACGGCCAGATGGGCCAGGACGCGCTGGAGAAGATCATGGTGGGCTTCTGGCAGAACGACTACGACGTGCTGGTCTCGACCACCATCGTCGAGTCCGGCCTGGACATCCCCAACGCCAATACCCTGATCGTGGACCGGGCCGACACCTTCGGGCTCTCCCAGCTGCACCAGATGCGGGGCCGGGTCGGCCGGGCCCGCGAGCGCGGCTATGCCTACTTCCTCTACCCGCCGGAGAAGCCGCTCACCGAGCTGGCCCACGACCGGCTGGCGACGATCGCCCAGCACACCGAACTCGGCGCGGGCATGCAGGTGGCCATGAAGGATCTGGAGATCCGCGGCGCCGGCAACCTGCTGGGCGGCGAGCAGTCCGGTCACATCGCGGGGGTCGGCTTCGACCTCTACGTCCGGCTGGTCGGCGAGGCGGTCTCGGAGTTTCGCGGCGAGCAGCAGGAGCAGTTCAGCGAGGTCAAGGTCGACCTGCCGGTCAACGCCAACCTGCCGCAGGACTACCTGCCCGGCGAGCGGCTGCGGCTGGAGGCGTACCGGGCGCTGGCCAACGCCACCACCGACGAGGCGGTCGACTCGGTCCGGTTGGAGCTGCTGGACCGGTTCGGGCCGATGCCGATCGAGGTCGAGAACCTGCTGGCGGTGGCCAGGTTCAAGGTGGTGTGCCGCAAGTTCGGCATCACCGAGGTGTCCTTGCAGGGCCAGTCGGTGCGGTTCTCACCGGTGCTGCTGCCCGAGTCGGCCCAGGTCCGGCTGCAGCGCAGCTACGACAAGGCGGTCTACAAGCCGGCGGTCTCCACGATGGCCGCCGCCCGTCCCAAGGGCGTGGTGAAGCCGGACGGGAGCTGGGCGGAGGCCAAGTTCGGTGGCGAGCCGTTGCGCGACCAGCCGTTGCTGAGCTGGTGCTCGCAGCTGCTGGAGGCCATCCTTGGGCCGGTGCTCAAGGCCGTGCTCTCCAACTGAGCTGCCCTCGGTGCTGCGGGCAATGCCGCTAAAGCATTGCGCTGCACGAGAAGCCCGGCTGCGAACGGGTGACTGAGCGCGTCCCTGCCTGGTACGGCTGGTGTGTCGCCACCGCTGAGCGCGGCTGAGGAAGCTTCGGGACCACGGGCTGATCCTGGGCGCTGATCGTGACGCACGGTGCGGGTTGCTGGCCTAGAATGGTTTCACACCGCCACTAGCTGGGCCGCTGGCCGTGTTTGCGGCGCCCCCTGTGGGGTCCGGTCGGGTTCTCCACTCGACTGGCGGTTAGAGGAGCCGGCAGTGGCGGTCCATGGGCGCCGCGGTGTTGGTTTCGCGAAGTTTGGTGGGACCGCGAAGTGGGACCGGTGTCTCGGAGCAGTCGCCGCGGGGGCCGGTCACACATCAACCGGTCGACCGCCGATATATGGGTGCGGAAGTTCCGCCCGGTCACCGTTCCGGGCGTTCGGAGGAGGAGTCTGTGGCTCGACCAGGCCAGCGTCAGACGAGCGGTCGCCGTACCGCTTCGCGAAAGCAGCGACGCGGTCCCGCCTCCGAGGACGTCATCTCGGTGCTGGCCCGCGCCGTCCGTGAGGTGGAAGCAACTGTCGAGCGTCGCCGCGTGACGCCCGAAGTACGCACGAAGTTCCAGGTCGTCGCACTGCTTCTGCGCGAGGAGAACGCCCGGGTCCGGCAGGAGCGCACAGGCAGCCAGGCCCACCAGGCCGAGCAGCTGAAGCGCCTGGACGGGATCGCGACGATCCTCGCGAAGACCGCCGTACGCGACCCCGCGCTCCTCGCGCTCCTCGCCGAGGATGCCGTCGTCTCCGACGCGGCCAGGTTGCTCAAGCGGGACATGCTGAGGAGGGCGGGTATCGAGCCGGCTCCCGAGGAGACCGCGCCGACCGAGCCTGCGACCGGTTCCGCCGGCACCGAGCGTCGGGTCGTGCCCCGATCGGTCGTCACTCGAAAGCTGGCCACCCCGTTCCTCGCCCCCGACTTCTCATCGGTCCGGCCGGGCAGGGTCGGACCGCGTCGCCTGGCCGGTTGGGAGCTGCTCAACCCGCTCCTCAGCTCGTTCGAACGGGCCGACAGCAGAGCCCCGGCGTGCATGGCGCTGCCGGCGCCGGCCCCTGTGCGCGTGTCGGGGAGCCGAGAGCTGATGCCCCACCAGGCGCAGCTGGTCGCGGCTGCCGCGGCCGGCCACCGGACCTTCCTGCTCGCCGACGAGCCGGGCCTGGGCAAGACGGCCCAGGCGCTGCTCGCCGCCGAGGCGGCGAACGCCTACCCCCTGCTGGTGGTCGTACCGAGCGTCGTCAAGACCAACTGGGCACGCGAGGCCGGCCTGTGGACTCCGAACCGCTCGGCCACCGTGGTCCACGGCAACGGTGACACGGTCGACGGCTTCGCCCACATCGTCGTCGTCAACTACGAGGTGCTCGACCGGCACGTGGGGTGGTTCGGCGACTTCGGCTTCCGCGGCATGGTCATCGACGAGGCGCACTTCATCAAGAACAAGTCATCCCAACGCTCGCAGCACGTTCTGGACCTCTCCAAGCGCATCCGGTCCCGCACGGCGCGCCCCTTGCTGATGGCCCTCACCGGCACCCCGCTGATCAACGACATCGAGGACTTCCTGGCCATCTGGCAGTTCCTCGGCTGGATCGACGAGACCGAGCCACGCGCCGAGCTGATGGACTGCCTGGAAGCAGCCGGCCTGACCCCCGCCGACCCCGGTTTCTACGCCACCGCTCGCCAGTGCGTGATCGACCTTGGAATCGTCCGTCGCCGTAAGGTCGATGTGGCTGCCGACATCCCCGCCCGCCGCACCGCCGACCTGCCCGTCGAGCTGGACGAGAAGGTCGGCCGGTCGATCCGGGCGGCGGAGCGCGACCTTGCCCGCCGGCTGGTGGCGCGGTACGAGACCGCACTGGCCAACCGTCGGTCCGGCGGCGCAGTGGACGGCATCGACCACGCCCTGGTGCGCAAGATCGCCACGTCGGAGCAGAAGAACGCGAGCACGACGAAGGCCGGCGAGAACGTGTTCAGCCTGATGCGACGCATCGGCCAGGCGAAGGCCGGCCTCGCCGCCGACTATGCGGCACAACTCGCGCGAAGCGCCGGCAAAGTGGTCTTCTTCGCCAAGCACGTCGATGTCATGGACGTCGCAGAGGAGGCTTTCGCCAGGCAGGGGATCCGCTTCTCCTCGATCCGAGGCGACCAGACGCCGGTGGCGCGGCAGAAGAACATCGATGCCTTCGTCAACGATCCGGAAGTTGCCATCGCGGTCTGTTCCCTGACGGCGGCCGGCGTGGGCATCAATCTGCAGGTCGCCTCCAATATCGTGCTGGCCGAGCTGTCCTGGACCGATGCGGAGCAGACCCAGGCCATCGACCGCAGCCACCGCATCGGTCAGACCGAACCCGTCACCGCGTGGCGCATCATCGCCGCGCAGACCATCGACAGCAGGATCGCTGAGTTGATCGACAGGAAGGCGGGGCTCGCTGACAGAGCGCTGGACGGCTCGGATGAGCAGGTGTGGTCATCGGCCGACGTGCAGCACGAGGCGCTGGTCGCATTGCTGACAGACGCGTTGTCTGCGTTGGCCCAGGAGCGGGCAGCCTCACAGGGCGGCCACTGACCCGGCGTCTACGGCGGATCGGGGGCAGGCTGAGGCTCCGCAAGCCGGGTAGCCACGCCGCGAACGTTCACC
>DASZEI010000488.1:0-1930 GCA_035940975.1 Jatrophihabitans sp.
GCGGCTCGGTGTCGCCGGCCACCCCGGTCCAGAGCACCTTGCCCTGCGCCGGGTTGGGAAAGCTGCCGGCGCCCTGCAATCGCAGCTCGAACCTCTCCCGGTGCCCGGCCACCTCTGCCAGCCGCTCGACCAGCTCATCCAGGTCCCGGTCGGCGACCGAGGGCAGGAACGCCAGTGTCAGGTGCCACTGCTGCTGGGAGGACCAGCGCAGCGGGCTGTCGCGCTCGCGCCTGGGTTCGACATATTCGGCCAGGTCTTCCAGCACCTCCAGTGGCGGCATCACCGCCACGAACATCCGCATGCTCACCGGCCGGACGGTCTCATCGACCGGACAGCGACGGCGGCCGGACCGGTCGGATCGGCGGGGCCGACCCGGCGTTCTCGGCCAGTGGCTGGGCAGCCTGCGCCCGGCTGATCCGCAGCGCCTGCACCAGCTCGGCGTGCAGGTCATAGGCATCGGCCGGCCCGACGCCACGCTGGACCCGGTCCCGCAGGAAGGCAAGCTCGGTGACCGCTGCCTGGAAGTTGCGCAACGCCCGGGCCGCCGGCTTGCCGGAGCGAGCCGTCACCGCCCGCAGCCAGGCCCGTCGGGCGGCGATGCTGTCCAGCCAACCCGCCTCGGCGGGGGTGACCAGCCGGAAGTAGACCAGCTCGGGCAGCTGCCGCCGCACCACGTCGCGCTCCCGCCGCCGGTGGAAGCGGGCGATCAGAAGGGCGGCAAGGAAAGCCGGGATCATGATCACGACGTAGACGAGCAGGTAGCCGCCGAAACCGAAGGTCAGCGAGCCGTTCCACAGCGCGTGCAGGGTGACCGCTGCCAGGTAGCCGATCAGCGGGTACCGCCAGCGGGCCGGCGACTGCGGCCGACTGACCGCCAGGCCGACGCCGAGCCCGATCATCGAGGTGAACAGCGGGTGCGCGAAGGGGGCCAGCACCAGCCGCAGCACCACGGTGGCCACCGTGGCCTCGGTGCCCTGGCTGAAGCTCTGGGAGACGTAGCCGATGTCCTCGACGAAGGCGAAACCGACGGCGGCGAAGCCGGCATAGACCAGCCCGTCCACCACCCCGTCGAACTCGCGCCGGCGGGCACCGGTCAGCATCACGAGCAGGAACGCGCCCTTGGCCGCCTCCTCGATGGCAGGCCCGACCAGGGTCAGCACCGCGCCACGGCCGAGCACCTCGCTGCTGGCCAGTTCCAGCACCAGGCTCATCACGATCGCCACGCTGGCGCCCCACAGGAAGGCCAGCAGCAGCAGCCGGCTCGGCTCCGGCTCCCACCGGTCCAGCCAGAAGTAGCAGGCCAGCACCACAGCCATCGACAGCGCCGTCAACGGCACCGCGACGATCAGCCCGACCGGATGCCTGACCCCTTCCAGCAACAGCACGCCGGCGGCCAGCACGGCCAGCAGGATCAGGACGGCGATCGGCGCGCCGGTGGCCCGGGTCTGCCTGGTCAGCGACGGCTGGAACTGTGGCGGGCGGGGTGCGACCAGCCGGGGCTCAACGCTCATACCCCGACTCTATTGCCCGCCGCCGACAGTGTCGGCGTGCCAGCCTGGAGGCAGCCGACATTGCTCAACCCCGGCTCAACCCCCGGCTCAACCGCCCGGCTCAACCGCTCGGCAGTGCCAACCACCACAGCTTGGGCTCGGACCAGAAGGTGCGCTTGCCACGCGGTCGCTCCCGGGCCACCCCGTCGGCCACGATCAGCGCCGGATCGCAGGCCAGCTGCAACGACCGTCCCCGGCAGGTTCGGCGGCGCAGCCGGCCCAGCTGCACGGTGGCCTCCAGCTCCGCCGGGCCTAGCCGGCGCAGTCGGAGCCCGCGCGCCGAGCCGTCGGCCAGCCGCTGGTCGTCCACCACCGCTCGCAGCCACCACGAGGAGCCAGCCGGGCCGGCCGAGCCAGCCGGGCCGGCCGAGCCAGCCGGG
>DASZEI010000489.1:0-1591 GCA_035940975.1 Jatrophihabitans sp.
GGGCCGCACCGCAAGTACTACGCGCTCAACAAGGCCGGCCGGGGCCAGCTGGAGCTGTCCAGCAAGACCTGGTGCGAGTTTGCCCGCTCGATGGACGGGCTTGTGAACGGGAAGGTGGCGGCATAGTGACCACCGAGACGACCGGCCCGGCGGACACCGGCGACCCTGCCGACGCGACCGAGGCGAACACGCAGGCCAGGCTGTACTACGACCGGGTGGTCGCGGCGCTGGCGGGCCTGGCCCCTGATATCCGGCAGGACCTGCTGGAGGACCTGCCGGATCACCTGGCTGAGGTGGCGGCCGAGATCTCGGCCGAGGGCAGCGGGTCGTTACGGGATCGCCTCGGCGAGCCGGAGGCCTACGCGCTGGAGTTGCGTGCCGCCGCCGGGCTGGAGGCCGCCCCGCCGGTGGCCGGCACGATGGCCACCGGCCTGGCGCAGGGCGCGCGCCGAGCTTCCGAGCTGGCCCGCCGGCTGGACCTGCAAGGCGGCCGGCTGGTCGGTTACCCGCGGCTGCAGGACCTGCTGCGGGCGCTGCGGCCCGGCTGGTGGGTGTTGCGTGGCTGGCTCGCCGCCGAGCTGGTCGCCGGCGCGCACGATCGGGAGAGCTGGAGCGGCTTCATTCCCGACATCGGTGGCAACCGGCTACTCGGCCTGCTGGTGACGCTGGCGATGATCGCCGCCTCGGTCGCTCTGGGCCAGCGGTCGCTGGGGCTCTCTGCCTGGGGCCGGCGAGCGGTCGCCGCCGCCAGCGTGCTGATCGCGTTGTGGGGGGTGGGCGTGCTGGCCACCAACGTCGGCGGTACCGCCTATGCCTACAGCGGTCCCGGCCAGGACTACGTCCAAGCGTATTCGGCCGTCAGGGACGTCTACGTCTACGACTCCGCCGGCCGGTTGGTCGAGGACGCCCGGCTGTTCGACCAGGACGGCAACCCGATCCAGCTCGGAGCCGGTTACTGCGCCAACGGGCTACCGGCTCCCGGCGCGAGCTACGTCCAGGGCTACCCCGGCTATCCGAACCTGATCGCCGTCTGGAACTACCCGCTGTGCCCGGCGGACCCGGGTCCGTTCCGGTCCGGGCCACCGCCGCTGACGCCGACCCCCAGCCCGTCGCTGCCCGACCAGTCAGGCTCTCCGCAGCCGGCGCCCTCGGCAACTCCGTCAGCATCCACCGGCGTGACACCCAGCACCGTGCCGCCCAGCACCGTGAAGCCCAGCACCGTGAAGCCCAGCGCCGTGAAGCCCACAGCTACCTCCACTCGCCGCTGATGGGGCGGGCTGAGGAGAGCCGCCGGGGGCGCGGTCAGGCCTGATCAGCCGGACTGTTCCCGGCTGCCGACGCCGAGCGGGAACAACTCCTGCACCTGGTAACGCGAACCTCCGTGACCCAGCTGGGACTGGACCAGCGCGACCTCATCAACCTGCCAGCTCGGCCCGGCGTACAGGTCGAAGACCCGCAGCCACCGGGTCAGCTCCAGCGGACGGTTGGCCCGGGCCAGGGTGACGTGCGGCCGGAACTTCGAGCCGTCCACCTCGACGCCGGCCCGTACCGCCGCGGACCGGCAGCTCGCTGAGAGCCGTTCGAGCGGCTC
>DASZEI010000490.1:0-6569 GCA_035940975.1 Jatrophihabitans sp.
CGAGGTCGTCGCCGGCGAACAGCGCGGCCGGGGTGGCCGGGGTCAGCAACCGCTCCAGCGCGGTGGCTTTGGACAGCTGCGGGATCCTGATCTCGAGCACCAGCTTGCCCGGATGCAGTTCCAGGCCCTGCTCGGCGACCAGCGCCGGCAGCCGGTCGCCGAGCTCGGTGAGCGCCCGCTGCGGGTCGGCGGCCTGCCGGGCGTGCACCACCAGCGACAGCCGCTTGTCCTCCAGCCACACGCCCTCGTCGACCTGGCTCAGCAGCGGCGGCAGGCTGGTGCGCAGCACCGCGAGACCGGCCGGCTCGTCCCGGGTCCGCAAGTTCCCGTGCTGCCAGGTCTCGGCGCCGTGCAGGCCGCTGACGATCACGTCCGCGATGGCCTGGAGGCCGCCGAGTTCGAGCACCGTGGCGGCATCGCGGCCGGTGACGATCGCGATCTGCGCTCCGGCCCGCGCCAGCCGGGCCAGGGTGACGATGACGCCCGGCACCGGGCGGGAGGTGCTGGGGTCACGCACGATCGGCGCCAGGGTGCCGTCGAAGTCCAGCGCGATCAGAGCGCCGGGCAGCCGCGCGGCGATCGCGGCGAGCCGGTCCGGGTCAGGGTGCACCCTGACGACGGTAGTGCGGCCCTGGAGACGGCAGTGCTGGGGACGGCAGTGCTGGGGACGGCAGTGCTGGGGCCGGCAGGGCGGCGCTCAGCGGGTGTTGCCGAGCAGCAGGCAGGAGTCGCCGAACTCGTGCCAGAGGTAGCGCGCCTCGACGGCCGCGTCGTAAGCCCGCTGGGCGAGCCGGGCGCCGGCCACCGACTCCACCAGCAGCAGGTGCGAGGCGTCCGGATTGTGCAGGCCGGTGATCAGCCCGGTGACCGCTCGCGCCGGGTGATCGGGCCCGATGACCAGTTCGGTCCAGCCCCGGGCCGGGCTGAGCCAGCCGTCCGGGCCTGCCGCCGATTCCAGGGCCCGGGTGACCGTGGTGCCCACCGCGATCACCCGGCCGCCGTTGAGCCGGGTGGCGTTCACCAGCCGGGCGGTGGCGGCCGGCACCTCGTAGCGTTCCGGCTGCGGCGGCTCGCCGGCCTCCTGCGAGGACACCCCGGTGTGCAGGGTGATCGGCGCGAAGGCGATGCCCCGGCTGATCAGGTCGGTGACCAGTTCGGCGGTGAACGGCCGGCCGGCACTCGGCATCTCGGCGCTACCCGGATGCCGGGCGAACACCGTCTGGTAGTCGGCCAGCGGCCAGCGCCCGCGCAGGTAGCCGTAGCTGATCGGGCGCCCGTGCCGCAGCAGGTACTCGGGAAACGGCCGGTCGCCGGTCACCTCGGCGCGCCACAGCCGGTTGCCGTGGCCGGTCGGTGATGCGGGGTGCTCGGGATAGGGCGCCAGCAGCCGCACCCGCATGCCTTTGGCCAGCCTGATCGCTTCACCGGGCTGCGCGCCGAGCAGCGGCTGGGCGGCATCCGGCGCGGTGCGCAGCTCGAGGACCCAGCTGCGGTCGGTCAGCGGGCTTGCCACGTGCAGCACCACCGGCCAGTTTCCGTCGAGAACGCCGTCGATCTCGGCCGCGATGGTCTTGGAGGTGTTGACCACGATCAGGTCACCCGGCCGAAGATGGCTGCCCAGCTCGCGGAACCGGCTGTGCACCAGCCGCACGCCGCTCGATCCGTCCGAGCCAGGTTCGTCCGAGCCTCGTCCGTCCGAGCCTCGTCCGTCCGGGCCCGGCACGGATTCGGCCACCAGCAGCCGGACGCCGTCCCGGCTGAGGCCGCGATGCTCAGGCGGCTCGGTGGCGGTCAGGTTCTCCGGGAGCTCGAACCGGGTGCTCGGTGCGTAGGCATGCATGGTCATCGTGCGACTCCCTCGGCGATGGCGTTGACGGCCAGTTCCTGATCGCTGCTGGTGTAGCGGCCGCTCGGCGGGCGCGCCTCGATCAACCGCAGCAGCGCCGGCAGCACCGACTCGGGCTCCGGCCGGTCGCTGATGTCCTCACCGGGAAAGGCCGCCTGGTGCATCTCGGTGCGCATGTCGCCGGGATCGAAGCTGTAGCAGCGCAGCTGCGGGTTCTCCACGGCCAGGGTGGCGCTCAGGTGATCCAGCGCCGCCTTGGCGCAGCCGTAGCCGCCCCAGCCCGGATAGTGGGCAACCGAGGCGTCGGAGGAGAGGTTGACCACCGTGCCAGCGGCCGCGGTCAGTGCCGGCAGGGTGAGCTGGATCAGTTCCAGCGGCGCGACCACGTTCACTCGCAGGATCTCGCTCAGCTGGTCGGCAGCCAGTTCGGTCAGTGGCGGCAGCGGGCTGGGGCCCAGGACGCTGGCGTTGTTGACCAGCAGGTCCAGCGCGCCGAATTCGGTGACGGCCTCGGCCAGCCGGCGCCGGTGCTCGCCGTCGCCGATGTCGCCGGCGATCGCGCGCAGCCGGCAGGACCGGCTCAGCTCGTCGGCCAGCCGGAACAGCCGATCCGGCCGCCGGGCGTCGATGACCAGGTTCCAACCTCGGTCGGCCAGGCCGGTGGCCAGCGCTCGCCCGAGACCGGCTGAGGCGCCGGTGATCACAGCGGTAGGCATATCTTCCTCCAGGACTAGGTGTTTCCTATATCCTTGAAGTTGAAGTGCGCTTTAAGTCAAGTAGGATCGAGGAATGGACTCGAAACAGTTGCTGACAGTGTCGGAGGTGGCCAGGCGCAGTGGCTTCGCCGCCTCCGCGCTGCGGTACTACGAGCGCGAAGGCCTGATCCGGGCCAGCCGGACCGGCGGCGGCCAGCGCCGTTTCGAGCGGGGCGTGCTGCGCAGGCTGGCTTTCATCAGAGCGGCTCGCAACGTCGGCCTGAGCCTGGAGGAGATCCGGGTGGAACTCGCCGAGCTGCCCGAGCTGCGGACGCCGACCCGGGCTGACTGGGGACGGATATCGCGCGACTGGCGCCGCCGACTCGACGAGCAGATCGGTGCTCTGGAGGCGCTGCGCGACGGGCTGCAGTCCTGCATCGGTTGCGGGTGCCTGTCGCTGCGCTCCTGCGCGATGTCCAATCCCGGCGATGCGGTGGCAGCCGGCACCGACCAGGCGGGGGCGGCATACCTGCCGCCGCTACTGCGCCGTGCGTCCGAGAGAGGCGATCGATGACGCCGGAGCTGGCCGGCCGCGGCCCGGAGTTCCTGGAGTTCTGGAGCGAGCGCCGGCTCGCCACCCTCAGCACGGTCCGCCCGGACGGCAGCCCGCACACCGTTCCGGTCGGGGTGACCCTGGACGCCGAGGCGGGCCTGGCAAGGGTGATCACCTCCGGCGATTCGCACAAGGCACGCCAGGTGCTGGCCGCCGGACCCGCCGGCGCGGCCGTCGCGCTCTGCCAGGTCGACGGCCGGCGCTGGTCGACGCTGGAAGGCCGGGCGATCCTCAAGGCCGACGCCGAGTCGGTGGCCGACGCCGAGCGCCGCTACGCCGAGCGCTACCGGGTGCCGCGGCTGAATCCGCGCCGGGTGGTCCTCGAGATCGCGGTCACCCGGGTGCTGGGCACGGTCTGAGCGGTGCTCTCAGCCGGCACCGGTCAGCCCGGCCAGTGCGGTCACCGTCCGCCAGTTCCGGGTGGTCGCCACGGTGCCCAGCCGCGACTCGATGAAGCTGTTGGTGAGCTTGGTGCGACCGTAGCCGTCCGGGCAATGCAGGTAGACCTCTTTGTTTCCAAGGTGAAACGTGGCCGTCTCACCGGCCGGCACCTGCAGCCGCTCGACCCGCTCGGGTGCGGGTGAGTCAGCCAGAAAGGTGACGTGCAGCTTCACCGGGTCGGACTCGTGCTGGAGGAAGGGGTTGCCGGCCAGCACCTTCGCCAGTTCCTGGCCGGTGCGCAGCAGCACCTGCGAGGACACCCCGAGTTCGGCCAGGCCCTGCCCGATCGCCCGCGCCAGCTTGGCGGGCTCGGCACCGGCATGCTCGAAGACGGTGTTGCCGCTCTGCAGGTAGGTTCGCACCTGCTGCCCGCCGAGATCTTCCAACAACGCCTGCAGATCGGTCATCCTCAGCTTGTTGCCGCCCACGTTGACACCGCGCAGCAACGCGGCGTAGGTGGTCATCGGACACGCTTCCCGGTGGCCTCTATCAGCTCCGGACGCACAGGCACAGCGGGTGGCCGGCCGGATCGAGTAGCACCACGCACTTGTCGGCGTTGGGCTGGAAGTCGGGCCTGCTGGCTCCGAACTCCAGGGCCGCGGCTTCGGCGTCCGGCAAGTTGTCGACGTAGAAGTCCAGGTGCGACTGCTGCGGGCGCTCGGCGTCGGGCCAGGTCGGTGGCCGGTGGTCAGCCACCTTCTGGAAGTAGAGCGCGGGACCGCCGGCGATCTGCACCCCGGCGTACTCGTCGGTGCTGTAGGCCACCTCACCGCCGGTGAGCTTGCTGTAGAACTCGGCGAGTTCCGGCGGGTTGGCGCAGTCCAGATTGACCGCGAGCAACTCGGCGATCGGCACGGCTTCACTTCCTCGACTCGAAGGGGTGCTGGGGGCTAGCAGTCTAGGACGTGGCCGCGGGTGGGCAGCCGTCCCCTGACGGCCGCGCCGGCTCAGCCGGTCAGCTCGCGCTCCAGCCAGGTCTTGCCCCGGGTCCGGGCGGTCAACCGGACACCGCCCAGCCGGCTGGCCAGCAGGTCGGCCTGGGCCTGAGCGGCGGCGACCGCCTCGGAGCCGGAGTCCCGCAGGAACCGCACCACGATCCGGCCGTCCCGGTCGTGCGCCCAGCCGCCGACGATCTCGCCGTTCCACCACAGCGACGGTCCGATGTTGCCGAAGCCGTCGAACAGGTACGGCCCGTACTCGCCGAGGAACCACTCGCGCTGGTGCCAGCCCATCGGGGTCGGGTCCAGGGCCGGCAACAGCGCCGCCCAGGGCTCGGGTTCGGCAACCGGCTCCAGGTCGTCGGGCAGCAGGTAGCCGGTGCCCGAGTCGAGGGTGACCGGCACCGCGCGCAGCGCGGCGAGCACCCGCCTGACCTGGGTCTTGGTCCAGCCGGCCCACCAGCCCAGGTCGTGGGCGGTGCCCGGCCCGAAGGCGGCCAGCCAGCGCCGGCCGAGTTCCACCTCGGCCTGCTGGGTATCCCACTCCGCCAGGCCACCGGGTGACCACTCGTCCATCAGGGACCAGTTGTACTGATGCGAGGTCCAGGTTCCCCGGGGCCGGCCGCGCACCACCTTGCCCTCGGCGGCAAGCACCAGCAGCAGCCGGCTGGTGACGTTCTGGCGCACGGAGCTGCCCGCGCCGCCGGGGAGCAGGATCTCGGTACGCAGCCGGGGATCGTCGGTTGCCAACTCCGCGGCGGTGGCCTCGCCGCGGGCCCGCAGTGCCCGCAGCAGAACCCGCTCGGTGTCCTCGAGCCAGCCCTGAACGTCCTCGGTCACTCCCGCCGCGGCCAGGAATGACACCAGCTTGCGGCGCTCGCGGGTGGCCACCGCACGCGAGCAGGCGGCTTGCAGCACCGGGGCCAGGTCGAGGCTGGTGACGAACACGGTGCGGCGCATGGCCAGCAGCCGGAGCAGGGTGCGCTCGTCATAGAGCGCCCGCTGGACGGCCGCCAGGTCGCCGTCCTTCATCCGCGCCCACGCGGCCAGGTAGACCGAGGACGGGTCGGTGCCGTGCAGGGCGACCAGGTCCCTGGCCACCTCGACCGGGTTGGTGGCCAGCGCCTCGGCGGCCAGCCGGTGCCGCCAGGCCAGCCGGGCGCGGCGCTGGGCCGGGGACACCTCGATCATGCGGGGCCTTTCGGCTGTCGCGAAGCCGGCTCAGATCACCTCGCCGGGGGCGCCGGCGTCGTCGAGCACCGGCAGCCCGGCTGCCTCCCAGGCAACCATCCCACCGCGGAGGTTGAGGGCGTTGAAGCCGGCCCGGTTGAGCGCGTCGGTGACCGCGCCAGACCGGCCGCCGCCGTGGCAGACGCAGACCACCGCGACGTCGGTCGGGATCTCCGAGACCCGGCCGGCCAGCTCGGACATGGCCAGGTGGCGCGCCTGTGGGGCGTGCCCGGCCTCCCATTCGTGCTGCTCGCGGACATCGAGCAGCACGGCGTCGCCGTTCAGCAGTTCGACGGTCTCGGCGGCAGAGACCTCGGGTATGGAATCAGGATGCACCAGAGCAGGCTAGCCGGTAGTCCTCAGTTCAGTCCCGGCTGCCAGTTCAGGCTCGGCCGACGATCGTGCCGGCCCGGTCGATCACCACGATGTCGATCGCGACCGGGGCGTCGCCGATCACGTGTTCAGCGGTGCGCCGCGCCCGCTCGGCGATCAGGTCACCGATCGGCACCGCGGCGCGCTGACAGATTCCGAGCACGTCCAGCGCGGTGTTGGCGGCCAGCACGTCCTGGACGACGGATGCGCCGCCGCCGGCGTCACGAACAAGCCCGGCCAGGAAGCGGAAATCGACCTGGGACCGGCCGGAATGCAGATCGAGATGACCGTCGGCGAGCTTGGCCAGCTTGCCGATGCCGCCGGCGATGGTCAGCCTGGGCACCGGGTGCCGCCTGACGTACTTGAGCACCGCGCCGGCGAAATCACCCATATCCAGCAGGGCGTCCTCGGGCAGGTCGTACAGCTGCGCCGCC
>DASZEI010000491.1:0-12786 GCA_035940975.1 Jatrophihabitans sp.
GCCGGCTGGAACAGGTCGGCTGCCTGGTCACGATGTCCGGCGCTGCCGAGCATGTGCTGTCGGTGGTCCCGGCGTCCTGGCGCCCCGATCTCATCGACCCGGCCGACCTGATCGAGGAGGTGGTGCGGCTGGAGGGCTATGACAAGGTGCCCTCGGTGCTGCCGCGCTCACCCGCCGGCCGCGGCTGGACCGCCGAGCAGCGGCTGCGCCGGTCGGTCTCCCGGGCGATGGCCGAGGCCGGCTACACCGAGGTGATCAACTACCCGTTCGTCTCGCCAGCCGTGCACGACGCCTTCGGCCTGCCGCCGGATTCCGGTCGCCGGCAGGCGCTGCGGCTGGCCAACCCGATCTCGGACGCCGAGCCGGAGCTGCGCACCTCGCTGCTGCCCGGACTGCTGGCCAACCTGAGCCGCAACCTGGGCCGCGGCAACCGCGAGCTGGCGATCTTCGAGATGGGCCTGGTGTACCTGCCCGCCGAGAGCACCGAGCCCGCGCCCCGACCCGGTGTCGAGCACCGCCCGAGCGAGGCGGAGCTTGCCGCGATCGCGCGCACCGTGCCGGTCCAGCCCCGCTACCTTGCCACCGTGCTGGCCGGAGAGTTCGAGCTGCCGGGCTGGTGGGGACCGGGCCGGCCCGCCGGCTGGGCCGACGCCATCGAATCCGCCCGGGTGGCCGCCCGGGCGGCGCGAGTGGAGCTGCGAGTCCGCAAGGCCGACATCGCCCCCTGGCATCCGGGACGGTGCGCGCAGCTGCTGCTGGACGGCAAGGTGGTGGGCACCGCGGGCGAGCTGATGCCCCGGGTGACCGCCGCGCTGGACCTGCCGGCCCGGACCTGCGCGATGGAGTTGAACCTCGACGCTTTCGCGCCGCCCCCGCCGGCGCAGGCGCCGGTCCTGTCCAGCTACCCGCCGGTGCTGCTGGACCTGGCGTTGGTGGTGGCCCGCGAGGTGCCGGCGGCCGACGTGCTGGCGGCGGTCCGCGACGGGGCCGGCGAGCTGCTGGAATCCGTCCGGCTCTTCGACGTCTACACCGATGACGAGCGGCTCGGCACCGGGTTGAAGTCGCTGGCGTTCGCGCTGCGGTTCCGGGCACCGGACCGGACGATGACGGTGGACGAGGCGACGGCAGCCCGGGACACGGCGGTGGCCGAGGCCGGGCGGCGGCTGGGGGCGGTGCTGCGCGGCTGACCCCGCGTTCGGCCCCGCCTTCGCATTTAGTTGCGCGGCTATGCATAATGTTTCGCATGGGTACCTCCGTCGCCGTTGCCGGCGCCAGTGGCTATGCCGGCGGCGAGTTGCTCCGGTTGCTGGCCGGCCATCCGGACCTCGAGGTGATCGCGGCCACCGCGCACTCCCAGGCCGGCCAGCCGGTCACCGACACCCACCCGCAGCTGGTCAGCTACCGCGACCTGGTCTTCGCCGACACCTCGGCGGCCGAGCTGGCCGGCGCGGACCTGGTCTTCCTGGCGCTGCCGCACGGGGCCTCGGCCGCCCTGGTCGCCGAGCTGCCCGGCCACGCCAAGGTGGTGGACCTGGGTGCTGACTTCCGGCTGCGCGACGCCGGCGACTGGCAGCGCTACTACGGCGGCCCGCACGCCGGAACCTGGACCTACGGCCTGCCCGAGCTGCCCGGCCAGCGGGCGGTGATCGCGGCCAGCGACCGGGTGGCCAACACCGGCTGCTACGCGGTCGCGGTCATCACCGCGCTGGCACCGCTGATCGCCGCCGGCCTGGTCGAGGCCGAGGACGTGGTGGTGGTGGCCGCCTCCGGCACCTCCGGCGCCGGCCGCTCGGCCAAGATCGCCCTGCTCGGCAGCGAGGTGATGGCCGACCTGTCGGCCTACAAGGTCGGCGCGCACCAGCACGTACCCGAGATCTTGCAGGCCACCGGCGCCCGGACGCTGTCCATGACGCCGGTGCTGGCGCCGATGGCCCGCGGCATCCTGGCCACCGTCACCGCCCGGCCCGGCTCAGCCGGCCTGACCGTCGACGAGGTGCGCGACGTGCTGGGCCAGGCCTATGCCGGCGAGCCGTTCGTCCACCTGTTGCCGGCCGGCCGGCAGCCGCACACCGCCGCCACCCTTGGCTCCAACTCGGTGCAGCTGCAGGCCGAGCTGGACCTGAGCTCCGGGCGGGTGATCCTCACCAGCACCCTGGACAACCTCGGCAAGGGCGCGGCCGGCCAGGCGATCCAGAACGCCAACCTGATGCTCGGCCTGGACGAGGGCACCGGGCTGTCGGTCAACGGGGTCGCTCCGTGAGCGTCACCGCGGCCCGGGGCTTCCGGGCGGCCGGCGTCGTCGCCGGGCTCAAGTCCAGCGGCGCCCCGGACCTCGCGCTGGTGGTCAACGACGGCCCGCTGCAGGCCGCGGCGGCGGTGTTCACCGCCAACCGGGTCAAGGCCGCGCCGGTGCTCTGGTCGGCCCAGGTGGTCGCCGACGGGATCGCCCGGGCGGTGCTGCTCAACTCCGGCGGCGCGAACGCCTGCACCGGTCCGGCCGGCTTCGCCGACACCCACGCCAGCGCCGAGCGGGTGGCGAAGCTGCTGGACACCGGTGCCGCCGACGTCCTGATCTGCTCGACCGGCCTGATCGGCGAGCGGTTGCCGATGGACAAGCTGCTGCCGGGCATCGAGCAGGCGGTGGCCGCGCTGACGCCGGACGGGGGTCCGGAGGCCGCCGAGGCGATCCGCACGACCGACTCGGTGGCCAAGACAGCCGCCGTCCGGCATGCCGGCGGCTGGACGGTCGGCGGGATGGCCAAGGGCGCCGGGATGCTGGCGCCGAGCCTGGCCACCATGCTGTGCGTGCTGACCACTGACGCGGTGGCCGACGCCGCGCTGGTCGACGCCGCGCTGCGGGCCGCGGTCGCCACCACCTTCGACCGGCTGGACGCCGACGGCTGCATGTCCACCAACGACACGGTGCTGCTGCTGGCCAGCGGCGCCTCCGGGGTGCCGGCGCAACCGGCCGAGCTCGCGCAGGCGGTGCACGCGGTGTGCGCCGACCTCGCCGCGCAGTTGCTGGCCGATGCCGAGGGCGCCACCAAGGAGGTCGAGATCGTGGTGTCGGGCGCGGCCGACGAGGACGACGCGGTGCAGGTCGGACGCGCCATTGCCCGCAACAACCTGCTCAAGTGCGCGCTGTTCGGCAACGACCCGAACTGGGGACGGGTGCTGGCCGCGATCGGCACCACCTCGGCGGTGTTCGAGGCCGATCAGCTCGACGTCCGCATCAACGGCGTGCAGGTCTGCCGCGGCGGCGCGGCCGGCGACAGCCGGGACCTGGTCGACCTGACCGGCCGGCAGGTGCGCATCGAGGTGTCGCTGCACGCCGGCCGGGACAGCGCCACCATCTACACCAATGACCTCTCCCACACCTACGTCGAAGAGAACTCGGCGTATTCGACATGAGCGGCTTCCGATGAGCCGGCCGGCGGCCCCGTCCAAGCCGGCGGTCTCGGCGGAGGTGGCCGCGCAGCAGGCCGCCACCCTGATCGACGCGCTGCCCTGGCTGCAGCGCTTCTCTGGCAAGGTGGTGGTGATCAAGTACGGCGGCAACGCCATGACCGCCCCCGAGCTGCAGACCGGCTTCGCCCAGGACGTGGTGTTCCTGCGCTACGCGGGCGTGCGGCCGGTCGTCGTGCACGGCGGCGGCCCGCAGATCACCGAGCACCTGCGGCGGCTGGGCATCCCGAGCGAGTTCCGGGGCGGCCTGCGGGTCACCACGCCCGAGGCGATGCGGGTGGTCCGGATGGTGCTGACCGGTGAGGTCAACGGCGACGTGGTGAACCTGATCAACGACCACGGCGCGTTCGCCGTCGGGCTGTCCGGCGAGGACGCCGGCATGCTTCGGGCCGAACGGCGCCCGGCCATGGTCGACGGCCGGCCGGTGGACATCGGCCAGGTCGGCGACGTGGTGGCCGTCGATCCCAGCGCGGTGACCGCGCTGCTGGAGGCCGGCCGGATCCCGGTGATCGCCAGCGTGGCGCGCGGCCTGGACGGGCTTTCCTACAACGTCAACGCCGACACCGCTGCCGCCTCGCTGGCCGCCGCGCTGGGTGCGGAGAAGCTGATCGTGCTCACCGACGTGGCGGGCCTGTACGCCGACTGGCCGGCCAGCAGCGAGGTGATCACCGAGATCCGGGCCGGCCGGCTGGCGGCCATGCTGCCCACCCTGGCCTCGGGCATGGTGCCGAAGATGGAGGCCTGCCTGCGCGCGGTCCAGGCCGGCGTGCCCTCGGCGACCGTCATGGACGGCCGCGCGCCGCACGCGCTGTTGCTGGAGATCTTCACGACCGAGGGGATAGGAACCATGGTGCTGCCAGACCCGGGCCCGGCCGGACCGCAGGCCACTGCGAACGGGGTGCGGTCATGACCAACGAGCTGCTGGCCAAGCGCTGGGCCGGGGTGATGATGGACAACTACGGCAGCCCGCAGCTGGCACTCGCGGCCGGCCGGGGCGTCCGGGTGTCCGACGTCGAGGGCACCGGCTACCTGGACTTCGTGGCCGGCATCGCGGTCTCGGCGCTCGGTCACGCGCACCCGGCGATCGTGGCGGCGGTCAGCGAGCAGGTCGGGGCGCTGATGCACACCTCGAACCTGGTGATCCACGAGCCGGGCGTCCGGCTGGCCGAGAAGCTGCAGTCGCTGGTCGGAGACCCGTCGGCCCGGGTGTTCTTCGCCAACGACGGCGCCGAGGCCAACGAGTGCGCGGTCAAGCTCAGCCGGCTCTACGGCAGGTCAGTCGATCCCGGCGGTGGCCGGCTGGGCCTGGTGGCCGCCCGCAACAGCTTCCACGGCCGCACCCTCGGGGCGCTGGCGATCACCGGCAGTCCCGGCAAGCGCGAGCCGTTCGAGCCGCTGCCGGGCCCGGTCACCTTCGTTGACTACGGCGACGTCCAGGCGCTGCGGGCGGCGGTGGACTCGCACGTCGCTGCGGTATTCCTCGAACCGACCCAGGGCGAGGCGGGGGTGGTGCCGGCGCCGGCCGGCTACCTGGCCGCGGCCCGCGAGATCTGTGACCAGGCCGGCGCGCTGCTGGTGGTCGATGAGATCCAGTCCGGGATCGGGCGCACCGGGCAGTGGTTCGCCAGCATCGCCGCCGGGGTGGTTCCCGACATCCTGACCCTGGCCAAGGGACTGGGCGGCGGCTTGCCGATCGGTGCCTGCATCGGGTTCGGCAAGGCGGCCGGGCTGTTCACTCCCGGCTCGCACGGCAGCACCTTCGGCGGCAACCCGGTCTGCTGCGCGGCCGCGCTAGCGGTGCTGGAGACCATCGAGCGGGACGACCTGCTCGGCAACGTCCGCCGGTGCGGCGCCCTGCTGGAGGCCGGCCTGCGGCAGCTGGACAGCCCGCTGATCCAGCAGGTGCGCGGCAGCGGCCTGTGGTACGGCGTCGTGCTGGGCTCGGACTGCGCCGCGGCCGTCGAGCAGGCTACCCGCGATCGTGGCCTGCTGGTGAACCCGGTCCGGCCGAACGTGCTGCGGCTGGCGCCGCCGCTGGTCGTCACCGAGTCCGAGATCGAGCAGGCGGTGCGGGCGCTGCGCGAGGCGCTGGCCGCCGTGCACGCCGAGCAGGCAGGCGAGGCCTGAGATGCCGCGGCACTTCCTGCGCGATGACGACCTCAGCCCGGACGAGTTGATCCAGGTGCTCGACCTTGCCGACGAGCTGAAGGCCGACCGGTTCTCCCGCCGCCCGCTGGCCGGCCCGCGGGCGGTCGCGGTGATGTTCGACAAGCCCTCCACCCGGACCCGGGTCTCGTTCAGCGTCGGCATCGCCGAACTCGGCGGCTACCCGCTGATCATCGAGTCCCAGGACACCCAGCTCGGCCGGGGCGAGCCGATCGAGGACACCGCCCGGGTGCTGGACCGGCAGGTCGCCTGCATCGTGTGGCGGACCTTCGCGCAGGACCGGCTGGCCGCGCTGGCCGCCGCGAGTTCGGTGCCGGTGGTCAACGGCCTGACCAACGAGTTCCACCCGTGCCAGATCCTGGCCGACCTGCAGACCATCCGGCAGCACAAGGGCAGGCTGGCCGGTCTCACGGTGAGCTACGTGGGCGACGCGTCCAACAACATGGGCAACTCCTACCTGCTGGGCAGCGCCGCGGCCGGCATCCACATCCGGATCGGCGGGCCGGCCGGCTACCTGCCGGATCCGGCGGTCGTGGATCGGGCTCGGACGGTGGCGGCCGGCACCGGCGGTTCGGTGAGCATCACCTCCGATCCACTGGCCGCCGTGGAGGGCGCCGACGTCCTGATCACCGACACCTGGGTATCGATGGGGCAGGAGCGCGAGCAGGAGGACTACGACGACCGGCTGCGGCCGTTCGCGCTCACCCGGCAGAGCCTCGAAAGGGCCGCCGCCGGTGCTATCGTGCTGCACTGCCTGCCCGCCTACCGGGGCAAGGAGATCACGGCCGAGGTTCTGGACGGGCCGCGGAGCGTGGTGTGGGACGAGGCGGAGAACCGCCTGCACACCCAGAAGGCGTTGCTCACCTGGCTGTTGGAAAGGTCCTAGATGGCGCGCACCGCACGGCAGGAGCGCCCGGTGGCTTCCCAGCAGCACGACCTGCCCAGCCGGGCCGCTCGGCATGCCCGGATCCTGACGATGCTGTCCGAGCAGCCGGTCCGCTCGCAGGGCGAGCTGGCCGCCCTGCTCGCCGAGGACGGCGTGCCGGTCACCCAGGCCACCCTCAGCCGGGACCTCGAGGAGCTCGGAGCGGTCAAGCTGCGCACTCCGGACGGTGGCCAGCCGGTGTACGTGGTGCCGCAGGACGGCGCGCCGCTGGCGGCCCGCCAGGCCAACGACGCGCCGCCGCAGCGGCTGGCCCGGTTGCTCGGGGACCTGCTGGTCTCGGCCGAGGGCAGCGCCAACCTGGTGGTGTTGCGCACCCCGCCCGGCGCGTCGAACTTCCTGGCCAGCGCCATCGACCGGGCCGGCCTGCCCGAGGTGCTCGGCACCATCGCCGGTGACGACACCATCGTGGTGATCAGCCGGGATCCCACCGGCGGCCCGGCCCTGGCCGCCGGGCTGCTCGAACTGTCCACCGCGAACTGACCCGACACCTGAACCCACACCACCTGCCCCACAACCCAACGCACGGCGTCTTCGAAGAGGGAGTTTTCGACATGAGCAAGCGGGTAGTGCTCGCCTATTCCGGTGGCCTGGACACCTCGGTCGCGATCGGCTGGATCGCGGCCGAGACCGGTGCCGAGGTGATCTGCGTGGCCGCCGACGTCGGTCAGGGTGGCGAGGACATGGACAAGATCAGGCAGCGCGCGCTGGACTGCGGTGCGGTCGAGTCGGTGGTCCTGGACCTCAAGACCGAGTTCGCCGAGGAGTACTGCCTGCCGGCGTTGCGCGCCAACGCGCTGTACCTGGAGCGCTATCCGCTGGTGTCGGCGCTGTCGCGGCCGGTGATCGCCAAGCACCTGGCGCTGGCCGCGCAGCAGTACGGCGCGGACACCGTCGCGCACGGCTGCACCGGCAAGGGCAACGACCAGGTCCGGTTCGAGGTCGGCATCGGCGCGATCGCTCCCGAGCTGAACGTGATCGCCCCGGTCCGCGACAGCGGCATGACCCGGGACAAGGCCATCCAGTTCGCCGAGGAGCGCGGGCTGCCGATCGACCAGTCCAAGCGTTCGCCGTACTCGGTCGACCAGAACTTCTGGGGACGCGCCGTGGAAACCGGGTTCCTGGAGGATCCGTGGAACGCCCCGGTGGAGGACGTCTACTCCTACACCGCCGACCCGAGCGTGGACCGGCAACCGGACGAGGTGCTGATCAGCTTCGAGAACGGCGTCCCGACCGCGGTGGACGGCCGGTCGGTGACCGTGCTGGAGGCGATCCTGGAGCTGAACCAGCGGGCCGGCGCCCAGGGCGTGGGCCGGCTGGACATGGTCGAGGACCGGCTGGTCGGCATCAAGAGCCGCGAGGTGTACGAGGCGCCCGGCGCGATCGCGCTGATCACCGCGCACCAGGAACTGGAGGACCTGACGGTCGAGCGGGATCTGCGGCGGTTCAAGTTCTCGGTCGAGCAGCGCTGGACCGAGCTGGTCTATGACGGGCTGTGGTTCTCACCGCTGCGCCAGGCCCTGGACGAGTTCGTCGACTCCTCGCAGCGCTACGTCACCGGCGACATCCGGCTGCGGCTGCACGGCGGCCGGGCGATCGCTACCGGCCGGCGCGGCGAGGGCTCGCTGTACGACTTCGACCTGGCCACCTACGACACCGGCGACACCTTCGACCAGAGCCTGGCCAAGGGCTTCGTCCAGCTCTGGGGCCTGCCCAGCCGGATCGCGGCGCGGCGGCAGCAGCGTCTCGGCAAGTGAGCACCGGCTGGCAGGCGCCCGGCATGCCGGCCCCGGACCGGCCGGACGGCAAGCTCTGGGGCGGCCGGTTCGCCGCCGGCCCGGCCCAGGCGTTGGCGGCGCTGTCGGCCTCGACCCACTTCGACTGGCGGCTGGCCGGTCACGACCTCGCCGGTTCCAGGGCGCACGCCCGGGTCCTGCACCGGGCCGGACTGCTGACTTCCGACGAGCTTGCCGGCCTGCTCGCCGCGCTGGACTCGCTCGACGCCGAGGTCCGCTCCGGTGAGTTCCGGCCGGGTCCCGGTGACGAGGACGTGCACAGTGCCCTGGAGCGGGGGCTGCTGGAGCGCGCCGGTGCCGATCTCGGTGGCCGGTTGCGGGCCGGCCGGTCGCGCAACGACCAGATCGCCACCCTGATCCGGATGTACCTGCGCGAGCAGGCGCGGGAGCTGGCGGCGCGGCTGTGCGAGCTGGTGGCGGCGCTGGCCGAGCAGGCGCAGCGGCACCTGGGCGTGGCGATGCCCGGGCGCACCCACCTGCAGCACGCCCAGCCGATCCTGCTGTCGCATCACCTGCTGGCGCACGGCTGGGCGATGCTGCGCGATGTGGACCGGCTGCGGGACTGGGACGTCCGGGCCGCGGTCAGCCCGTACGGCTCCGGGGCGCTGGCCGGATCGTCGCTGGGCCTGGACCCCGAGGCGGTGGCGGCCGAGCTGGGCTTCGACTCGGCGGCCGAGAACTCCGTCGATGCCACCTCCGCGCGCGACGTGGTGGCCGAGTTCAGCTTCGTCACCGCGATGCTGGCGGTGGACCTGTCGCGGCTGGCGGAGGAGATCATCCTGTGGGCGACCAAGGAGTTCTCCTTCGTCACGCTGGACGACGCCTACTCGACCGGCTCGTCGATCATGCCGCAGAAGAAGAACCCGGACGTCGCCGAGCTGGCCCGGGGCAAGGCCGGCCGGCTGATCGGCAACCTCGCCGGCCTGCTGGCGACCTTGAAGGGCCTGCCGCTGGCCTATAACCGGGACCTGCAGGAGGACAAGGAGCCGGTCTTCGACTCGGTCGACACCCTGCACCTACTGCTGCCGGCGCTCACCGGCCTGGTCGCCACCCTGGTCTTCGACACCGAGCGGCTGGAGTCGCTGGCTGGCCAGGGCTTCTCGCTGGCCACCGACGTGGCCGAGTGGCTGGTCCGGCAGCGGGTGCCGTTCCGGGTGGCGCACGAGCTGGCCGGGGAGTGCGTCCGGGTCTGCGAAGCCCGAGGGGTGGAATTGATCGAGCTGTCAGATGAGGATTTCGCCGCGATCTCGGAGCACCTGACGCCGCAGGTCCGTTCGGTGCTGAGCGTCGCGGGCTCGCTGAACAGCCGTTCGGCGCCCGGCGGCACCGCGCCGCCCCGGGTCGCCGAGCAGCTGATGCGGCTGCGTGGGGTGCTGGCCGACCACCAGGGCTGGGCCGCTGAGCGCGGCTTGGCACACTGACGGGGTGGGCGTCGATCGCGAGTTGCTGTCCCGGCCGGCGCTGCAGGTGGCGCCGGCGTTGCTGGGCGCGACGCTGCTGAGCAGGGTCTCCGGCGCCGAGGTGCTGGTCCGGATCACCGAGGTGGAGGCCTACGAGGGTTCCCTGGACGCCGCTTCGCATGCCTTCCGGGGCCCGACCAAGCGCAATGCGGTGATGTTCGGCGAGGCCGGTCGGCTGTACTGCTATTTCGTCTACGGGATGCACTGGTGTGCCAACGTGACCTGCGGGCGGCCGGGCACCGCGGCCGCGGTGCTGCTGCGGGCCGCGGAGATCCTCGACGGTGAACCGGTCGCGCAGGCCCGGACCCGCACCCGGCTCAGCGCGGCCAAGCTGGCCAGCGGCCCGGCCCGGCTGGCCAGGGTGCTGGGGCTGACCGGCGAGCACACCGGCCTGGACCTGCTCGATTCCCGCTCGGCCGTCCAGCTCACCGCGCTCGACCTGCCCGGGGGCAACTCGCCGGCTGACTACCGCACCGGTCCGCGGGTCGGGGTCGCGGCCGCCGCCGAGCACCCGTGGCGGTTCTGGTTGCCGGATCAGCCCAGCGTGTCGGCCTACCGCCCGGGCGGCCGGAAACGGGTTGCCGGCACCCGGCAGACTGGGGCACCGTGAGCACCCCACCCCCGGACCCGCCCGGCACCGGCTCGGTGAGCAGCGACCCGCTCAGCGAATCGACGTCGTTGATCGAGTCGCTGCCACCGCAGCTGCGAGCGGCCCATGAGGTGCTCGCCGCCGGCACGGCCCAGATCCTGCCCCGGACCGGCCTGGCCGAGCGGTTGCTGGCCGCCGACCAGCAGCGCCGGCCGCTGCGGGTGAAGCTCGGCATCGACCCGAGCGGCGTCGATCTCACCCTGGGTCACGCGGTGGTGCTGCGCAAGCTGCGGCAGTTCCAGGACCTCGGGCACCTGGCGGTGCTGGTGGTGGGCGGCTTCACCGGCCAGGTCGGCGATCCGTCCGGCAAGACGGCGACCAGGTCGGCGCAGAGTGCCGAGCAGGTGATCGCCAACTCCCGGGGCTACTTCGCCCAGCTGATGAAGATCCTCGACCCGGACCGCACCGAGATCCGCAACAACGCCGACTGGCTGGCGGGGATGGGCCTGGCCGAGCTGCTGGACTACACCCGCCAGCTCACCGTTGCCCAGTTGCTGGAGCGTGACGACTTCGCCAAGCGGTTCGCCGGCAACGTCCCGATCACCCTGTCTGAATTCTGCTACCCGTTGTTGCAGGGCATCGACTCGGTGGAGATCAGAGCCGACATCGAGATCGGTGGCACCGACCAGACCTTCAACAACCTGGTGGGCCGGGTGCTGCAGAAGGCCAAGGGGCAGCCGCCGCAGGCGGTGCTGACCGTGCCGCTGCTGGTGGGCATCGACGGTGTGGAGAAGATGGGCAAGTCGCTGAACAACTTCGTGGCGATCGCCGAGCCCGCCGACGAGCAGTTCGGAAAGCTGATGCGGATCCCGGACTCGGTGGTGCAGCTGTACGCGAGCCTGTGCACGACGTTGCACCCTGCCGAGGTGAGCCGGCTCGGCGCCGAGGTGGCCGCCGGCGGCGCCCGGGCCAACCAGGCCAAGCGCCGGGTGGCCCGCGAGATCGTCACGCTCTACCACGACGCCGGGGCCGCGGCCGCCGCCGAGGAACGGTTCAACGCGATCTTCCGCGACCACCAGCTGCCCACCGACGCCCCGGACTTCAGCACCCGGTTGACCGACCCGGTACACCTGCCGGCATTGCTGACGGCCGCCGGGCTCGCCGACAGCAGCTCGGCGGCTCGCCGGCTGATTGATGCGGGAGCTGTCCGGATCGACGGCAGCCCGGTCGCCCGGGGCAGCTACGAGGTGCCGGCTGCCGAGCTCGCCGGCCGGCTGCTCGCCGTCGGCAAGCGGAAGGCCGTCCGGGTTACCCCGGAGCTGGAATGAGGTGGAAGACCGCGGCGTTGGTGCAAAGCGGCGGGCTGAACCGACAATGGGTCAGCTGCCGATATGGCCGAACAGATGTGGGTCGCACGCCGGTAACAGCGGGGATTTGACTCGGGATCCGGCCCCGATTAGCCTTGACTCTGCACGGCGAACGGAGCCCGCAAGCGGGGGCCGGCCGGGCAGGCCACCAGGTAGCAGGTCCTCGGATCGCGAGCTAGACTGGCCAGGCGCGGGCCGAGCAGGTCACTTTGACTCTGCGAAACGGACCGACTAGCATCGAGTGCCCCGAGGTAGCCGATCTCCGGATCGGACTGCACTGGATCGGGGCGCGCCGGGCCGAGCGGGTCAGTTTGACTCTGCGAAACGGACCGACTAGCGTTACACAGGTTGCCCCGGAGTGAGCCGCGAGGCTCTCAATGGTGAGCGTCCGCTCCTTGAGAACTCAACAGTGTGCCGAAAGTTAGTGCCATAAAAAGCATTACCTCGTCCGTGATCACCGGCTTCGGTTGGTGCTCATGTACGAATTTCTTTGATTGATACGAGCAAGCTAGCTCGGATTGGTCAGCTATCAAATTGGCTACTTCGGTAGCTTTTCTGTGTCGACAATGCCGCTAAAGCGGCGACGTCATAAAACATTCACGGAGAGTTTGATTCTGGCTCAGGACGAACGCTGGCGGCGTGCTTAACACATGCAAGTCGAGCGACGCTCCTCCTTCGGGAGGATGACGGAGCGGCGAACGGGTGAGTAACACGTGGGCAACCTGCCCCTAGCTCTGGGATAAGCCCGGGAAACCGGGTCTAATACCGGATATGAGATCGGAAGGCATCTTCTGACCTGGAAAGTTTTTCGGCTAGGGATGGGCCCGCGGCCTATCAGCTTGTTGGTGAGGTAACGGCCCACCAAGGCGACGACGGGTAGCCGGCCTGAGAGGGCGACCGGCCACACTGGGACTGAGACACGGCCCAGACTCCTACGGGAGGCAGCAGTGGGGAATATTGCACAATGGGCGAAAGCCTGATGCAGCGACGCCGCGTGAGG
>DASZEI010000492.1:0-3075 GCA_035940975.1 Jatrophihabitans sp.
GCCACCAGCAGCTGCTCGCCGAGGTCGGCCACCTCGGCCATCAGCTCGCTGATCTCGGTGCTGCCCCCCGACGCCGCCATCGCGGTCAGCCGGGAGTGCTTCTCGCTCAGCCGAGCAAGAAAGTCCGACAGTTCCGAGGGCGAGGTCATGGCGGTCCCGTGGCTACCTCCCGCGCGGTCAGCTGGTTCTCAACCGCCGAGCGTGGGGTCTAGTTATACAACACCGCATGGGATCGGCGAAGTGGCCGATGTCAGCCCGGAGTACCGGCCGTACCGGCGCTTTCCATCATCAGCACGGCGCCACCGCCGCGGCCGTGATCGGAGCCGGCCAGGGTGGTCACCGTGACCCGCAGCGACACCGGTCGACCCCGGCGGTTGACCGCCTGCAGGATCAGCTCGGCGCGCTCACGCTCACCACCGGCGACCTCACGTAGCACGCTGCGCAGCTCGTCGGCCGGCAGGCCGATGTCCAGGTTGAGCAGGTGCTGGCCCAGCGTCTCCTCCGCGCGCAGGCCCCACAGCTCGTGTGCCTGCCGGTTCCAGGTGCGCACCGTCAGCTCCGGGCTGACCACGATCGCCGCGGCGGTCAAGCTGCTGAGCACCGATTCCATGAACCGGTTCAGCGAGCCGATCTCGGCGGTCCGGGCCTCCAGTTCCTGATTGGTGACGTGCAGCTCGTCGTTGGTCGACTGCAGTTCCTCGTTGGTGGTTTCCAGTTCCTCGTTGGTCGACTGCAGCTCCTCGTTGGTGGTTTCCAGTTCCTCGATGGTGGACTGCAGCTCCTCGTTGGTGGTTTCGAGTTCCTCGTTGGTCGACTGCAGCTCCTCATAGGCCGTCTCCAGCTGGCGGTTGCTGGCCTCCAGCTCGTCGTTGAGCCGCCGGAACCGGGACACGTCGTTGAACATCAGCGACACCCCGAGCAGCCGGTTGGCGCCACCGGTGAGCGGCAGCACCTGGATGTCGAGGAAGGTCACCTCGGTCGGGGAGCGGTGCCACTCGATACCCCGCAGCCAGGCAGCTTGCCGGGAGGTGCTGACCTCCTCGATGTAGGAGCGAAGCTCGGCCGGCCGGTAAGAGATCTCGAGTTCGGAGAAGCTGCGGCCGACGTCGCGGGCGCTGAGGTTGAAGGTGGTGCCGGCGACGTGGTTGATCAGCTGGATACGGCCGTCCTGATCCAGCACGATATGCGCGACCGGGCTGTTGAGGAACGCCTCGGAGAACAGCTGGGTGCGCTCGGCCGGTGCCGCCGCCCCAGCGATCGGGCCGCGCAAGCTGTTCAGTGCGGTCAGGGCCGCGTTCGCTGTCCGCTTGCGGAAGAACCGGCGTTTGAGGTCGATCGGCTCGAAGGTGGCGCTGTGGTTGAGCAGCATCTCCGCCTTGCCGAGAAAGAGCACTCCACGTGGCTTGAGGGCGAAACCGAGCCGCGTCACGATCCGGGCCTGGGTCTCGGCGTTGAAGTACATCAGCGCGTTGCGGCAGGCCAGCAGGTCGATCCGGGAGATCGGCGCGTCCTGGAGCAGGTCGTTGCGGCCGAAGATCACACTGCGCCGCAGGTCCGGGTCGAACTGGAACCGCGGTCCGACCGGCTCGAAGTACCGCTCCCGGTAACCGTCCGGCAGCCCCGCCAGCTCGCGCTCGGTGTAGCTGGCCAACCGCGCGAAGGCGAGTGCCTCCTCGTCGATGTCGGTGGCATAGATCTTGACCCGGGCCCGGAACTTCTCGCGGCCCAGCGCCTCGGCGAACAGCATCGCCAGGCTGTAGGCCTCCTGACCGGAAGCGCAGGCCGCGCTCCACAGCCTGATCGGCTCGTCGCCGAGCTGGTCGAGCAGCCCGGGGACCAGGTCACCGGCCAGCAGGTCCCAGGCGTCGCGGTCTCGGAAGAATCCGGTGACGTTGATCAGGATGGTGTTGAAGAGCTGGGTGAACTCCTCCGGATGCACCTGAAGGTAGTCGTGGTACTGCTCGAAGTCGGCGATGGCGACCCGCTGCATCTGGTGTTGCACGCGGCGCATCAGGCTGGCCCGCTTGTAACCGGTGAAGTCGAAGCCTCGAACCTCTTTGAGGTAGTTCAGCAGCCGTTCGAAGGCCGGGCTCGGAGCAGCACCGTCGGCCTCGGCAGCGTCGCCGCTGTCGGGGAGCTCGAAGTGCTGGGAACCGATCACGGGCTCAACCTAGTATCCGTCCGCCTCGGCGGTGCTCACCCTGCTCGTGTCGGAGCTGGTTTCGGAGCTGGGGTACGGGCTGGTTTCGGCGCCGGTTTCGGACGGTGCCGACTCCAGCAGCCGCCTGATCAACCTGGCAGCGCGGGTGGCGTCCTCGGCCTGGGCGGCGAACCGGCCGGCACTGAGCTGGCTGCCGCGGGTCTCGGCCCTGCCGGCCAGCTGGCGAGCCAGGCTCGCCTTCTCCTCCAGGCTGCGCAGCGCCATCCACAGCGCGCCTTCCAGTTGCAGCGCCTGCTCGCCCAGCAGGCTTCCCGGCGACCAGGCATGCCCCACCCGGCACCGGTAGCGCGTCAGCGTCCCGTCGGAGAACTCGAAGAGCGTGCCGGCGCAGTCCGGGCAGGAGAAGCCGGACGGCGAGCCCGGCCGGTCCGGAGGGTCATGGGCCTCGTCCGACAGCCTTGCCATGCCCAGCTCGGTGTCGATCAGGTCGGCGGGCGGGAGGTGACCGGGCGGAGGGTGTTCGGCCGGAGGCCGAGCGGCCTGGTCGCCGTCCGCGCCCGCACGGCACAGCTTGTCGATCAGCAGGCCCAGCTCCGCGGCGCCGGCCAGGTAGTCCGGCTCGAGATGCGCCAGGACGCTCTCCGGCATCGCCGGGTAGCTGGCATCCTCGGGATGCTGCACCAGGACCAGGCCCCGGTGCTGGCGAACCGCCACGGCACCGGCAGTGCCGTCGTCGAGTACCCCCGACAGCACCACGCTGATCACGTTGGCACCCCGGGCGCGGGCGGCGGAGCGGAACAGCACGTCGACAGCAGGCCGGTGGCCGTTCTCGCGGGCGCCCCGGGTGAGCAGCACCCGGGAGTCCTCGACGAACAGATGGTGGTCCGGCGGCGCCACCAGGATCTGGCCGGCCA
>DASZEI010000493.1:0-12563 GCA_035940975.1 Jatrophihabitans sp.
AATATCCTCCGATGCTATGGCCGCGCACTGTGACCGTCAACACATGGCACCGGGTCGACAGGGACTTCAGGCGGCCGGCCGGATCGCCTCGACGACCATGGTTTCGAAGCGGTTCATCTCGTCATTGCCGAGGAAATCTCCGTGTCCCTCGATCCCGCGCAACTCCGGGTCGCGGCTGGCGCCGGGGTCGGTGAAGTGGGCCCGGGCGAACCCGGCGTCAGTGAGGCCACGCAGCAATGTGGGCCGGTCGTAAAGAAATTGGTGACCCCAACTTGAAAAGGCGTTGTTGACAACGCCGACAGCCCCGGCCGGCATGGATGACTGCAGAAATGTCTCTGATATGAAGTCGATGTAACGCTGCTGCGCCTGGTCCGGTGCCGGGGTGAGCAGCCCGACCAGGACCTCCAGACTGGGAGTCGCGATCCGCAGGCCGCCGCCCGGCCGGAGCACCCGGTGGCACTCCGCGAGCATGAACTGGGCCCGGTCCCACGGGATGTGCTCGATGTGGTGCTCGGAGAAGACGTAATCGAGCGAGGCGTCCTCGAACGGGAACTTCGCAGTCGAGTCCAGGTAGTGCACGTGCGGCGGCGCGGGCTGCAGGTCGGTGTTGAACCAGCCCGGTAGCGCGTGGGTGCCGGCTCCCAGCTGCAGCTTCAGCAGCGTCGCCGACTCCGCGTAGCGCTCGAAGGCGCTGGTGCGTTGCTGCGACCAGGTCAACTTCTGGGATAAGCCCGCCACTGCCGCCCTCTCGTCCAGCCTCGTCTTGCTTGGTCAGCCGTGGTCCTGCGCTTGTCCAGCACCGAATCCGCCGACACGCTAACCGAACTCGCGCACCGGCCGCGCCAGTGGGTGGTCGGCCGCGCGGAGTTGCCGAGCGGCCCCGACGATGGCCGGCCACCAGATCAGGAGCTGGCCGTATCGTCGCAGCAACCGCTGCAGGGCCGCACGCCCGCCGAGCGCGGAGTAGAGCTCATCAACCGGGGCCAGCGCGCTGCGGCGGGCCTGGGCGAGGTAGCGCTGCACGTCGCGGGCCCAGTAGTCCGGCACCGGGTCGCAGCCGGCAAGCCGCTCCTCCAGGCCGAGGATCAACCCGCTCATGCTCTCGAACATGCCCAGGCGTACGAACTCGTCGAACTCGGTGCCGGGCAGCCCGGCCAGGTCGGTGAGGTACTCCCCGAGGCGCCGCAGCCGCTCGGCCGGCGCGTCAGCCGGCCACGGATCGAACCGGCTCAGGCAGGACGGCAACCAGGAGCCCAGGCCGATGGTGAACGGGTTCGCCGCCGAGAAGTGCCGCTCATCGATCGGGTCATGCTGCACCAGCCAGGGCAGGTGCGCGGCGTACGCGTCGGGAAAGCAGCTCGCGAGGACGGCTCCGAACCCGACCTCCTCGGCCCGCCCGGCCGGCGGGAACGGCGGCAGCAGCTCGGTGTTGTCCAGGCCCAGGCAGATCGCGAACTTCGGATCGGGCCGGCCGCTGATGGTGGTCCTGGTGGCGGCCTGCACCATGCTGCGGGTGGTCCGGGCAAGCTGGTAACCGGCCTCGGTGCCGACCAGGCGCGCCAGGCTGGCGCCGTCCTGGAACAGGTGGAAGTCCGGGTTGTCCCAGCCGCAGTCACCGACGGTGCCGTTGGTGGTGACCCGGATCGTGCCGGGACGGTGGCGAAGGCGGCGCAGCAGGGCCGGATCGGCCCGCTCGAAGGATGCCGGCCCGGCTGCCAGCAGCGGCGCCGGCGGCTGGCCCAGGTAGCGCTCGTGCAGCCCGAGCAGGTCCTGCTCGGCATAGCGGACCGACCCGAACGCCTCGTCCCGGCCACCGAAGAACCACAGCTGGAGCGGGTTGCCGCCGGAGTCCAGTTCCACCCCGGCCAACTGCTCGGGTGGCACCGCCAGCCGGCAGACGGTGTCGTCGTCGGCGCTGAAGATCCGCTCACCCGCCGAGTGCAGCAACAGCGCGTTGCGGTTCGCGCCGATCGTCGCGCCGGCCGCTCCCTCGCCCAGCACGCCGAACCGGACCACCTCCTCGGGAAGGTCGCCGGTGCCGGCCAGCGCCGCCACGAATGCAGACTTCTCCTCCAGCCCGCCGTAGTGCAGATCGAGTCCGAGCGAGGACTGCAGCTGGCCGAGCATCCGGCGGTACGCGCGCCGGGTACCGGGATCCGCCGAGTCGTCGACCACCACGACCTCGACGCGCCGCCCGGCGTCCAGGCAGTTCGCCGCGTAGCTGGTGAGCGCCCGGTGCAGCACCGTTACCCGGTCGCGGGTCGGAAAGCCGAGTGTCGAGATCGGCGGCAGCTCGTGGGGTGGCTCGGCCGGCTGCGGGCCGCTCAGGCTCACCAGGAAGCCGGCCCTGAGCAGTCGCTGCAACTCCCGCTGCAGGCCGGGCCGGCGCACGGACGCCGCGTCGTTGCCGAGGTAGGCCTGCAGGTGCTGCTCGAGGGTGCCGAACTGCCGGCAGCTCACCAGCAGATCGACCACGTCCGCGCGGTAGAAGCCGGCTGCCCCGCTGTCGCGGGCGTGCACGAGTGCCAGGTCGGCGCCGGCCCGCAGGATCTCCAGGTCCGCCACCCGGTACTGCTCGGCCGTTGCCGGTGGCGGCTCGGATGCCGCCTGGTCGGCGCTGCCGGTCATGCCGGTCCGAGCTGGTGGTGGTTGTAGTCGCGGAACGCCTGCGTGTCGTTGACCCGCGGGAACGGCTGCTCGGGCACGTCGAGGCCGAGGAACTCGCACAGCGGCTGCCAGCCCTCGCGCACCTGGTAGACCAGCAGCCGACCGGCCGGCACCGTGGCCACCACCTCGGCGTTGTGCCGCCGGAAGACCTCGAGGGTGTGTTCGCGGTCTTCGAACCTGCCGCCGAACAACTCGTCCCAGATGCGGTTGGAATAGCCGACCGGCTCCCGGCTGCCCTGCTCGGCCCGGGCGCTCAGGTGGCGGTCGGTGGCGAGCTTGAGGCTGTAGAGGGTGCTGGCGACGCTGTCGTACCAGCTGCCGGCATCCCGCACGGTCAGGATCACCTTCGCCGCCGGGTAGGCCTGCATCAGCTCCCGGTAGTAGAGGCAGCCCGGCCAGTCCACGGTGGCCCGGTAGCGAGCGAACAGCACGTCCCAGTCGATGAGTTCGCCACGCCCGGCCGCCGCCCACAGGCGCGGATGCGTGGGGTTCTTCACCATCTCGGTCATGTGATAGCACGGGCCCAGCCCGAGCTGTTCGAGGGCGATCTTCAGCGACATCGTGCCGGTGCGACCGAAGCCGGCTCCGATGACCGCCAGCGGCTGACCGGCGGCCGGCCGCGGCGATAGTGGCGCGCCCGCCGAGTCCGTGCCACGCCGCTGGTCGGCGAGTCGGGACGCGAAGCTCTGCACTGGACCTCCTCGCGATCCTGCTCGCAAGATCGAGTGTCGCAGGGGCCGAGCGAGGGCGGCAAGCAGGCCTGCACAACCGCGCTCAGGGGCGGCGGCTGCCGGCGGCGCCGTCCACGGCCACGATCCGCAACTCGCAGCTGTACCGCTCGCCCTCGGCGTCGGGCAGCCAGAGCTGGTCCAGGTCGGGCAGCAGTTCGGCGATCCGGACGCTGCCCGCGGGATCGGCCTCGACGGTTCGCCGGATCAGCCTGGCGAGCAGATTCACCAGTGCCAGGCTGGTGAAATCGATCGCGGTCGGCTTGTCCTCGACCGGCACGCTGACGAACCCGCGCTCCGGCAGGCCGTGCCCCGCCCGCCAGCGCCGCGCCTGCAGGTAGCGGGCGCTCTCATCCTTGGTGAACGCCCAGCCGGCCCCGGACACCGGCAGCCGCCACGACTCGCGGCTCAGCACCAGGCGGTCGATCGTGACCCGTGGCTGATGGTCGTTCCCGGCCACCGGCCGGAAGGCGTTGATCACCGCACCGGACAGGAAATCGCTGAACACCTCCAGCAGGTCGTACCGGGTGCCGGTGCTGCGCGAGTGCACCGCCAAGCCGGTCGCGTCCTCGGTCACCACCAGGTCAGCCGCGGCCAGCACCGGCGCCGGCGGCCAGGCCGAGTCGATCCCCTCCGAGCGGGACCAGTACGTCCAGTCCGGTGACAGCAGCGCCGAGGGCGGCGAGCCGCGTGAGGAGACCACCTGGGAGTTCTTCGGCGGGATGGCATAGATCCGGCCGGTGCCGGCATGGTCTGCCTCGGCCCAGGCCAGCAGCCGGTCAGGATCATCGTGCTGCTCGACGAACAGCCTGCCTTCCAGGGTGTTCACCGACATGTGCAGCTCGCCGAGGACCAGCAGGAAGTCTCCGCCGGCCACCGCCTCGGCGCTGGCGGCGGCCAGCATCAGGTCCGGGCTGTGGTGGATGGCGGTGCTCCAGATCGGCTCGTCGCCGACCGCGAAGGCCTGGGCGGCACCAGCCGCGATGTCCGCGCAGCGAACCTGGTGCCGGGCAGGATCGGCCGGTGCTCCCAGCACGTCGCGCCAGCGCTGCTGGAACTCCCGCAGGATCACCTCGATCGGCTCGGGAAGGCCGCGGCCGGCGGCGTACAGCGAGGGAGCGGCCAGCCCCAGCAGGCGCACCAGCGGCAACCCGGAGGCATTGCTGCCACGGGTTTCGGCTTGATACAGCTCGGCGAACAGGGCTCGGTAGCGATGCGCGATCTGCTGGAGCAACCAGCGCGCGCTGTCCAGCACGATCGCCAGCGGCTCGCCCAGCGCGTCCAGCACCGCCGAGCCGATCTCGATGCGCACGTCGCGCACGGCGTCCTGGTAGACCAGGGTGCGCCCGGCGTAGCTACTGCCGGATCGCCGGGTGCCGGCCTGCCCGGTGTGCCGAACGAACACCTCGGTCAGCGCGGCGGTCGCGGCCAGCAGGTCCTCGGCGCTGCCCGACGCCGCGTCCACCGCATCCCGGGCCGCGACCAGTTCGGTCAACGGCCGCAAGGCGGATTCCCGGACCTGCGCATCGCCGATCCGGCCCAGCTGCTCAGCCAGGCTCAGTTCGGGATGGGCCTGGATCGGGCCGACCGGCGCCAGCGTGATGAGGCCGAGCTGGTCGAGTTCGGTCAGCTGTGCCACCGCCTCCGGCTGATCGGCCGCATCGCCCAGCAGGTCCGTGACCGTCCGGCTGCCGTCGGCGAGCGCGAACAGCCGGGCCTGCAGCGGCGAGAGCGCCCGCAGGGTGCCGTCCGGATAGCGGATCGCGTGTTCCTCCAGCTGGCAGGCGGAATCCCGGCGCGGCCGCAACCAGCCGAGCAGGCCGGGCTGATCGGCGATCGCCCCGGCAAGCTCGTCGATGCTCCAGCTCTCGAAGTAGGTGCTGCGCCGGCTCAGCAGCTCGCCACCGGGCCGGACCGACAGCGCCGGCTCCCGGCGGTCAGCCCGGGCCCAGCCGACCGGCCCGAAGAAGCCGATGGTCTCGTTCTTCAACGTGTAACGCTGCAGGTAGCTGGCCACCGCCTGCTGGTGGTCACGGCCGCGTTTGTTGCGCGGCTCGCCGCCCAGCACCTTGTCCAGGCAGGTCGGCACCAGCGCGGGGTTCTGCCAGGCGATCGCCTCCCGGAACCGCGGATTGCCGGCGATGGCGCCGACCGCGTCGGACAACCGCTGGACCGCATCGGCGTAGGCGCTCCGGTAGCCGGCCTCGGTCGGGCCGGTGGCCGCGTCCGCGGCGGCGGCCAGCTCGGGATCGCACAGTGCCAGCACCAGCCGGGCCGGGAAGCCGGCGCCGCGCACCGCGACGTCAGGCCAGATGCTCCAGGACGAGCCACCCAGCCGGATCCGGTCCGGCGCGGTCACCGGGCAGGCGGAAGGGAGAGCCGGTCAGCCACCCGGCAAACCTACCGGCCTGGGGTCGGGATCAGCCATTACCATGTCGCGGGTGACCGATCCGCCGGCAGCAGCCGCGACGTACGAGCAGTTCCTCGCCGCGATCACCACCGGCTCGTCCGAAGTAGCTTCCGCTGGCTCGCCTGAAGTAGCTCCCGCAGGCCCGGCCGGGCAGTTGCCGTCCTGGTTGCACCAGCTGCTGATGACCTTGTTCGACGGCTACGCCGGCTATGACGCCGCTGCCGCGGCCCGCTGGGGCCGACGGATCTTCGACGAGTTGCACCGGACGGGCTCCCTGCTGCCGCTCGCGGCGGTGCACGACTGGCAGGCCCGCACCGTCGTGCCGATGATGCGGCAGGCCTGCTCCCCGGCTGCCGGCGAGCCGGACGAACTCGTCCTTGACCTGCAGCGGTTGCATGCCCGGGCGGCCACCGGCGAGCGGTTCAGCGACGAGCACTGGCTGGCGGCGCTCGAACCGGCGCTGCGCGAGCTGTACCGGCACGCCTACGACTACGCCGGGGCCCACGCCACCGCGCATGCCAGTGCCAGCGCCTATGCCAGCGCCAACAACTTCAGCCCGGCCGGGGCGATCACCTTCGCCGACTCCTACGCCGAGCTCAGTACCACTGCCAACCAGCAGTCCTTCGCCGAGTCCAACGCGGGCGCCAACGCCGCTGTGCTGGCAGCGGCCTACGCCTCGCACGACGCACCCGCCTATGCCGAGACCTACCCGTTCGCCCTGGCGCAGGCCTGCGCGCACGCCGTGGCCAACACAGCCGACCCGGCCTCGGACACCAGCCAGGCCCGGCGCCGCCAGGCGGCCTGCGCGCGACTGGCCGACGGCCTGGCCGACAGCCTGGCCCGGCTGGGCTGACTCAGGCGGTCGGGCGGGAGCCGTTGATCGACACCCGCTGGCCGTAGCGGGCGTGCGGGTAGTAGTCCCAGATCGCGTGGTGCTGGGTGCAGCGGTTGTCCCAGAACACCAGTGTGTTGGGCGCCCAGCGCACCCGGCAGCTCAGCAACGGCTTGTTGGCGACCAGGCCGAACAGCAGGTCCAGCAGCGCCCTGCTCTCCTCGGCCGACAGCTGCACGATGTGCGTGGTGAATCCCGGGTTGACGAACAGCAGCTTGCGGCCGGTGTCGGGATGGCGCACCACCACCGGATGCTCGCTCCTGGGAACGACGTAGTCGGCCGGTGGCTGGTATCCCTTCCAGGGGACCAGCCCGTCGTGCACGGCGGTCAGGCCGTCCAGGAAGCCTTGCATCGTCGGCGACAGCATCTCGTAGGCCAGGTGCATGTTGGCGAACATGGTGTCGCCGCCGCTGCCGATGGCCGGTGGCCGGATCAGGTAGAGCATCGAGCCCAGCGACGGCTCGGCATCGGCGGTGCCGTCGGTGTGCCAGTCGTTGCCGTCGACGAAGGTGGAGTTCTGATCGGCCTTGATGTCGAGGACCTCCGGATCGCGCTCGTCGCCTTCGGAGCGCTGGGCCCGGCGCAGCTCGCCGAAGTAGCGCGCGAACCGCTTGTGGTCCTCCGGGCTCAGGTGCTGATCGCGAAACACCAGCACGTGATGGGTCAGGAAGGCGTGCCTCACCTCGGCCAGCTGCTCCTCGGACAGCTTCTGGGACAGGTCGATGCCCGACACTTCGGCACCGATCACCGGCGTCAGCGGTTGCACCGAGATCTGCTGGTAGTTCTCGGCCGGCCGGGTGGTCAGCCGCTCTGCCGCGGCGAGGGCGAATTGGTCCATGTCGGGTGTTCCTCCGGTGACTCCGTAGTTCGTCGATGGCGATGGTGCGGTCGGGGTGTGCGGGCGCTGCCAGGCGGCGCGACTAGCGGCTCACAGCCCGCGGTCCAGCAGGTCGGCGAGGATCAGCCGGCCGAAGGCCAGGTTGCCGTGGATCGGATCGTCGGCCTCGCATAGCTCGGGCCGCTGGAAACCGGTCGCGTCGGTGACCCGCGCGCGCAGGTCGACGATCTCCACCTCGAGCGGGCCCAGGGTGCGCGCGATGGTGTCCTGCGCGGCCAGGAACACCTGCGGGTCAGACATCGCCGGCACCCGCTGCGGCGGCAGCACCGCCAGCACCCGCAGTCCCAGGCCTCGGGCATGGCGGTAGAAGGCCAGCGCGTCGCGCGCCATCACCCGGATGATCTCGTCGAAGAGCCGGCTGGTCAGGAAGCCGGGCGCGAAGTCCCCGCCGGGCAGCCGGTAGATCGTCCAGTTCTCGGTGGTGGCGAAGGTGTGGACGTTGAACCCGAAGGTCGACACCAGCGGGATGTCGAGCTCGGAGATCGCGGCCACTCCCAGCTCGTCCAGGAAGCGCCGGTAGTAGTCGTGCGCCTCGGGCTTGCGGAACACCAGGTCGCCGTCGCGCAGGTCGAGGAAGCCGGCGTTGAAGTCGCGGCCGGAGCCGATCGGGCCACCGGTGAACGGTATGCCGGCCGCCTTCGCCGCCCGGCCGATCGGGCCGGCGTGCGAGTCGCCCAGCAGCAGGAACCTAGCCGGCGTTGTAGTAGTCGAGCACTGCGTCGTCACAGAGGAAGTCCCCTCCCTTCTCCGACTCCGAGCCGGATCGGGCGCCCTCGCTCGGCTGTTCCGCGGCCGGCCGGTCCCCGGCCTGCCGGTCGAGCGCGGCCTGCCGGTCCGCGGCCTGCCGCTCGAGCGCGGCGGTGAACCGGCGCATCACGAACCGCACGCCCTCAGCCGTCACGTCGCGCAGGTTCGCCTCGAAGAAGGCACCCCGGAACGGGACACCGGTGATGAGCTCGTAGGCAGGGAAGTAGTCGACGTGCTCGTGCTCGACCGCCAGCTGGCCGGCCACCGCGCGCAGCACCGACTTGGAATAGGTGTTGGCGCTCAGCGCATGCCCGCCGGTGGCGGTCGCGGTGAGCGGCACCGGGGACACGGTCAGCAGCACCCGCAGCCGCGGGTTGACCGCCCGGGCCAGGTCGACCGCGGCCAGCACATCCTGGCGTACCCGGTCGAAGCCGTGGTTGCCGAACTCGTGCCGCTCGGGATCGAAGGTACCGCGCACGGTGCCGGGGCACACCGGATAGACCACACCGGTGCCGCGATCGTGCCAGGCCTCGGTCAGGCCGAGGGTGAAGATCAGGCAGCTCGCCGCGGCCACCGCGGCCCGGATGGCGGCCAGGGTCACCTCGCGCGCGGCCAGCATCGCCTCGGCCGAGTCGTAGCCGTCCGGTTCCACCGACGGCCGGAACGGGTCGAAGTGCCGGCCGTCGGTGACCCAGCTCTCGGTGCCGGGGGCCTGCGCTCCGGTTGCCCAGCCGAGCCACTGGCGCAGCATCGCGGCGGTGTAGATGTTGCCGGTGCGGAACGAGAACACCCCGTACTGGCGGGCCGAACGCTGCGCCGCGGTCAGTCCGGGCGGCGCCGGCTCGGCATCGCGCCAGTTCATCCCCAGTTCCAGCAGGGTCCGGCCGATGTGGCGGGCGAAGCACGAACCGGCGGTCAGGATCGGATCGTCCTGGCCCAGCTCGAACTTCGGCGTCCACAGCTCGTCGATGTCGGCCATCTCGGGCTCGGCGACGGCCGTGCGCCAGAACGAGCGGGCCGGCAGGGACTGGTAGGGGTTCACGGCTGCCTCGACCCGGTCGCCGGGTGGTCGCCGCCGGCCGGGCCGGCGACGTCGCGGGCGGTGCTGTCGGCGAGCAGGGTGGCGATGGCCTGCCGGTGGTCGTTGAGGAAGAAGTGGTCGCCCGGGTAACGGTGCACCTGGATCGGTCGGCTGGACTCCTGCGACCAGCCGGCGGCCCGCTCGGCCTCCACGAACGGGTCGGACTCGCCCAGCAGCACGTGGATCGGCACGTTCAGCGGCGGCTCGGAGCGGTAGCGGTAGCGCTCGCTGAGGGCGAAGTCGGCGCGCACGCCGGGCAGTACCAGCTGCATCAACTCCTGGTCGTCCAGCATCTCCCGGGACGTGCCGTTGTACTCGTGCAGCGCCTCGATCAGCTCGGCCTCCTCCAGGTCGTGCAACCGGCGTTGCAGCATCCGGGTCCGCGGCCCCTCGGCGCCGGACACCCAGAGGCTGACCGGCCCGGGCCGGCCGGCCCGGCGCAGCTGGCGGGCCACCTCGAAGGCGACCAGCGCGCCGAGACTGTGGCCGAAGAACACGAACGGCCGGTCCGCCAGGCCCGCGACCGCCCGGGTCAGCCGCGCGACGAGTTCGTCCATATCGGCCATCGGCGGGTCGAACAGCCGGACGCCGCGGCCGGGCAGCACGGCCACCCGCAGCTCCAACCGCGGCCCGAGCAGCGCCTGCCAGGGCAGGAAGGCGCTGGGGTTGCCGCCGGCGTAGGGAAACAGGAACAGCCGCATCGCACCGGCCGGGTTGGTGCCGGCGGTGAACCAGGGGTTACCGGTGTCGTCGATGTCCACGTCAGCCCTTCCTACCCTTTCCCGGGCTCAGCAGTTCGGCGAATTCATCGAGTGAGGCGGCGTTGACGGCCAGCGCGATCGCCTGCACCGCCGGCGCCCGGACCACGCCGTCGTGGCTGGTGTCGAGAACGTGGCAGCCGGCCAGCCCCGGCAGCAGCGCCTGCCAGAGCTGTTGCCGCTCGGACGCCGAGCCGTGCTCGGGCAGCCCCGGCACCGGCCGGCTGGCCAGCCACAGCTCGGTCGGCGTCTCGGCCAGGGCCGGCAGCTGGTAACCCGCCATGCTGGCCAGGTTGGCGCGGCAGCAGCGTGCCAACCGCTCGGCGTAGGCCGCCACCTCGCCGCTCGGACCGCCCTGACCGAGTTCCATCGCGAACACCGCGCGCAGCTGGTCCTCGTCGTAGTTCTGCAGGGCCGCGCCGCTGCCCGGTGGCGGCGGGTCGAGCAGGTAGAGCCCGGCCACCGGCTGGCCGGCCGCCTCGCTCTCGGCGGCCATCGCCAGTGCCACCCAGGCGCCGAAGGACCAGCCGGCCAGTCGCCAGCGCCACTCGGCCCGCGGAAAGCGTGCTCGCAGCGCCTCGTGGTACCGCTGGGCCCGCTCGGCCAGCGACCACGGTGGCAGCTCGGGCCGGTACAGCGCCGGATCGGCGATCAGGCAGACGGTCAGCCGCGGATCCAGGGCCGACACCAGCGACCGGTAGGCCTGGATGTCGCCACCGACCGGGTGGATCAGGCACAGCAGGTCCGTTCCGGTGCCGGGCTGCCAGACGTCGAGGGTCACCGGCCCGCCGTCCACGGCGGTGCCCGGTGCCGTGGCTCGGTCGGGTGCTGTTCGGCTGGTTGCTGCTCGGCCGGTTAGTGCTTGGTCGGCTGGGAGCGAGCCGGCCGCGGCTGGTGCCGGGCTGGTCGCTGCATGGTCGGCTGCTGCCGGATCGGCCGCTGCCGGGGTGGTTGCTGCCGGATCGGTCGCCGCCGCGGTACCGGTGATCACCTCGTACTGGGCCAGCACCTCCGACAGGCTCGCCCGGTGGCTCAGCCGGGCCAGTTCGATGTCGACGCCGAAGCGCTGCTTGACCTCACCGATCAGATCCAGCAGGACGAGCGAGTCGGCGCCCAGGTCATACAGCGATGCGGCCGGATCCAGCTCGTCCACGCCCAGCCAGCGGCACAGGCAGTCGGCCAGTTGCTCGGCCACCGAACCGGTCGGGCCGGCCGGGTGCGCCGCGATGGTGGCGCTGCTGCCGGCCGCCGCCGGTACGGGTTCGGGGTGCTGGCGGGCATCGCCTACGGCCGGCGGCGCGTAGAAGCTGCCGGCCCGCTCCAGCGCCGTGGTGCTGACCAGCAGCTGCGGCAACTGCAGCCGCAACGCCCGGGCGAACACCCGCTGGCCCTCGGCCACCGCCAGTCCGACGGCCAGGTGGGCCTGGTGCCGGGTGTCCGTCCGCAGCGCGTGCCGGGCCATGCCGACCTCGCTCCAGACGTCCCAGTCGATGCCCAGCCGCACGGTGGCCTCGGCGGCACTGCCCTGATGGCGGGCGTAGCCGTCCATCGCGCCGTTGGCGGCGGCATAGTCGAGCTGGCCGATGCCGCCGAACAGCGCCGACATCGAGGAGCAGTAGGCGGCGAAGGCCGGCCGGTAGCGCTGGATCAGGCCCTCGACCAGCAGGCAGCCCTGCAGCTTGGCCGCCGTCGCCGAGCGCATCGCGGCAGCGTCACGCCGGGCGATCAGCGTTCCGGCGGCGGTGCCGGCCGCGTGCACGATCCCGTCCAGCCGGTCCAGCTGCCGGCCCAGCCGGGCCAGCACCGCCTCGACCGGCTCCCGGGCCAGGTCCGCCTCGACCAGCTGGATCCGGTCGGCCCACCGGGTGAGGGCCGCCGGCAGGGTCGCCGCGCGGGCCAGCAGGACCAGCCGGCAGTCGGCCTGGGCCAGCAGCCAGGCCGCGATGCTGCTGCCGATCCCGCCGGTGCCGCCCAGCACCAGGTAGACGCCGCCGTCGACCGGCAGCTCGCCAGCGGCCGGCTGCCCGGCCGGATCGTGCGGCACCGGCAGCACCGCCTGCTGCCACCAGTAGCCCTGCCGGAGCGCGAGCCGGCGCGGCGGCCCGGCCGGACCCGTTCCGGTAGCCGGCCCGGCGGTGTGGGTCAGCAGCGCGGCCAGCGGAGCCGCCCAGTCGGCCGGGTCGGCACTGGGCAGGTCCAGCCAGCGGCCGTCGACGGAGCCTTCCTGCGGCGCCACCTCGCAGACGCCGGCCAGCAGCCCGAACTCCGGCCGGCTGAGGCTGCCCTCGACCGGCTGGCCCTGGTAGGACAGCCACCACGGCCGCAGCCCGGTGGCCTCGGGCAGCCCGTCCACCGCCTGCAGCAGCGCGGCCGGGGTGTCCA
>DASZEI010000494.1:0-4851 GCA_035940975.1 Jatrophihabitans sp.
GAGCCGCGCTCAGGACGTCGTTGCGATCGATGCAGTGGCGCATGTAGTCCCGCGCGAACGCGGCGGTCCCCCCAGGATCGGCGTCTGCGGAATCGAGGTAGGGGCGGGCGAATGTGGTCATGGCAAAGCACCTTTCAGGACTGGCGGTGGAAGACTTTCAGGACTGGCGGTGGGAGACTTTCAGGCCTGGCCGTGGGAGACCGGTGTCCGGCTGGCCTGCCAGGTCCACGGCTTGCCGACGATCAGGTAACTAGTGATGAGCAGGCTGCCGGCCAGGTACATGGCAACGTTGGCCCTTGCCGGTAGCGCGAGCGAGACCGCGATACCGGCCGTGACACCGAGAATTCCGGCAACCTGCAATACCGTGTTGGCAGAGGCCAGCGTCCGGGCCACCGTGCTGACACCGCAGTCTTGCTGCAGCTGCCCGAAGACCGCCGCTACGACGATGGTTCCACCGAAGGCCGTCAGCAGCTCGTAGCAGACGATGCAGGCTGCCGCCACCGGGCCGGGGGGTGCCACCAGCAGGCTGAGGATGCCCGCCGAGCTGGTGGCGGTGGCGACGGCCAGGCTGGCGCGCAGGCCCAGCCCGGTGACCAGCCGCGAGATCAGGTACCCCCCGACGATCCCGCCGAGCGCGCCGGTGGCCAGCAGCAAACCCACCAGCCCGGCCGGCACCCGCAGATCACGAAGGACGAACGGTATCAAGACCGGTTCGACGAGCGAATTCACGAAGCCGAACGCCGTGAGGATCCAGAGGGCCGGCATCCTCGCCAGCCGGCCGACGATGAGCCGGTAGCTTTCATGCCCGGCCTCCGACGAGTCGCGTGGTGCACGAGGGGACTCAGCGGCCGCGGCTGTCGACGAACTTCCCCCGGACGGACCGGCTGCCGGCGGATCGGCTGCGGGAAGCCGCACCTTGGTCAGCAGGCCCGGTGCCAGCAGCGTGGCGACGGTCGCGGCGAGCATCGCGATCGGCGCCGGCACCAGCGACACGAGGCCGCTGGACACCGACTGCGACACGGTGTCGACCCCACCGCTTATGCCGTTCAGCCGGCCGACGATCGCGCCTCGGCGGTGCGGTGGCGCCAGCTGGTTGACGATCGAATGGCCCAGGCTTCCCCGAAAGACCGACAGCAGGGACAACAGCGCGACGGCCAGGTAGAGGGTGCCGATGGACAGCCGACCAACCAGGTAGAGCAGCGGGATGAGGGCGGCAACCACGGCCGAGAGCAGGCAGGTCAGCGGCAGGATCCTCAGGTGATCGCGTCGCCTGTCCGCCCAGCTGGCGAACGGGACCTGCAGGCTCACCGACAGCACCAGGTAGATCAGGGTGATGACGCCGACCTGACTGGTGGTGGCACCGAGAGTGACGACGCCGATGATCGGCGCCAGGATCACGGTGGTGGAGCCGGCCGCACCGATCAACGCCAGGCCGCTGAGGTAGTAGCGAACGTTGCGGCGCTCGAGCGCGCTGGGGCCGCTCTCGGCCGGCCCTGCGTCCGGTGCTTCATACGGGTTCTGCGCCACCGGGCTCGGCGCCGCGTCGAGGTAGCCGTCCGGCGGCGTCGTGCCATCCATGCTCAGCATTGTCCCGGCTGCTGATGGGTCGTAGCAATCCGACGTCGACACGGTTCACCTCACCCGAAGACGGGTCGGACAACAGAGCAGCCGCTGCTGCAGCAGTCTCCGGTGATGTCCTGGTCGCGGATGAGCACCGGATGGGCGATGCCGTGCCGCGGGTTGAAGCCGTCCAGCCGCAACACCTCGCCGCTGTCGGGCAGGTGTACCGAGCCACCTCGGGTGACGACGTCCAGATGGATGTCGGCGTAGTAGCGGACGTTGCTCGGCGCCTGGTTGTGCTGGCCGAATCCCAGGTGCAGCCCCGGGTAGCGTTCATTCATATGGGAGTTGTCGGACACGAAGTCCGCGATACCGTCGTTGGTGCCGAATCCCAGCTCGCCGACGAACCTGCCGTTCTCCCGGCTGAAGCACCCTTCGACGAGGTAGTTGATCTCGGAATTGGTACAGGCGAAGTCGACGGCGACCGAATCCTCGATGGTGATCCGCAACGGCTGGGAGCCCAGCCGCATGTCCATCCGGGTCACGATGTTGCAGTTCAGGGCGCCATCGGCGATCAGGATGCCGTTGACCTTGGCGGGGTAGGTGGCGATCTCGCCGGCCGGAAGGATCATGAAGGCGCCGGGCCGCCAGGTACCGCGGTTGCTGATCCAGTCGTAACGGTCGTGATCGAGCTCGATCTCGACATCGGTGCCGGCTTCGGTGGTGACCCGGATCTTCGTCTCCGACCGCAGCTTCTCCAGCAAGGTGGCGTTGCGCAGCGACAGCTCGCGCGGCGTTCGGGTGAACGCGGAAGCGAACAGCTCGTCCGCGGCGCTGATGATGCGCAAGATCTTGCACTTGTTCTTGCCGTACAGCTCGAAGAGTTCGGCGAACACCTCGAAGTGCGACATCGAATCCTTTTCCAGCGTGATGACCACGAGCTTGCCGGACAATGACTCCCGCGGCGGCAGCACCGCGTGTAACTCCGCCTTGATGTCGGGGTCAACCAGCGGGCGCATCGCCACCGCCCGCACGCCGATGTCGCGGCTCTGCAGCTCGAGGATGAGGTGCGCGGCGTACTTGCGGCTGTCGGCGGCGTACGCGATGACGACCTGGTCGGCTGGCTTGATGGAAGCGAAGTTGTCCAGCAGGCTGGCAACCCCGCCGGAGATGCCGCGCAGTGCCGATGGTGCTGGCGCGTTCGCGATTGCTGTCATGGGTCGGTCCTTTCAAGGTTGATTCCGGTCGCCGACGGCTGAGCCGCGGACCGTCCAGGGTGCCGAGCCGGCGAGTTGCGGGCTCGGCCCCCTGGACATGGGTGCTTGGTCGCAGTGGCGGTTAGCCGCAGCGACTACCGCGAACGGCTGATCAGCTCTCGACCGTCTTGTAGACGACGTACCAGGCGGCCGGCGCGTTCTTCAGCGCCTCGTCGACGTCACCCGGCATGGCGATGCGGGCAGGCTCGTTGTCCTCGAGAACTGCCATGGCGCGCTCGAGCATGTCCTCGTGGGCGGTGACGGCCTGCTGGTCGGTGGTGGTGTTCATGCTGTCCTCCTCGGTGGGCCTTCAGCCCCTGCGGCCGAAGGTGGGAACAGCACACCCGTGACCGGTTACGCAGCCGTTACGCCCGGACCGCTCATCGGGGCAGCGTCAGGAGTTGAACTCGTTCTGGGCCGTCTCCAGGCCCTTGGCGACCAGCGCCTCGACCGCGTCGGCGGCCCGATCCAGCAGGAAGGCCAGCTCCTTGCGCTCGGTGGCGGCGAACTCGCGCAGCACGTAGTCGGCCGGATCCTGGCGCCCGGGTGGGCGGCCGATGCCGAAGCGGACCCGCAGGTAGTCCTTCGAGCCGAGCGCCGCGCTGGTGGACTTCAAGCCGTTGTGGCCACCCTCGCCGCCGCCGCGCTTGAGCCGCAGGCCACCGAACGGCAGGTCGAGCTCGTCGTGCACGACGATGATCCGTTCGACGTCTGCCTTGTAGAACCGGCTGATCGCCACGATCGGGCCGCCGGAGTCGTTCATGTAGGACCTGGGCTTGGCCAGCACCACGGGCTGGCCGGCCAGCCGGCCTTCGACGACGTCAGCGCGGGCTTTGTGCGCCTTGAACGACTGGCCGATCCGGGCGGCCAGCTCGTCGGCGACCAGGAACCCGGCGTTGTGCCGGGTGCCGGCATAGCGAGGGCCCGGGTTGCCGAGTCCGACGATCAGGTAACGCTCGTCAGCCATGGCAGTCCGGGCCCTCCGGGAACTAGCGCCAAGCAGTCGAAACAGTGCCGCCACCGGCGGCGGTCCGTCTAGGCCTCGGCGGCCGCGGTGTCCTCCGCGGTCGCCGAGGCCTCGGCGGCCTCGTCGGTGCCGGCCGGCTCCTGGACGATGCCCAGCTCGGCGATCGACTCGGCGGTGTCGGCCTCGATGTCCTCGGCGGTCGGCGCGGTGATGATGTTGAGCAGCAGGGTGTCGGCGTCGGTCACCAGGGTGGAGCCGGCCGGCAGGTTCAGGTCGCCGGCGGTGACGTGCGCTCCGACGTCCAGGCCCTCGACCGACACCTCGATCTCGGAGGGCAGGTGGGTGGCCTCGGCCTCGACCTGCACCGTGGTGTGCTCCTGGCCCAGCATGGCGCCGGGGGCGACCTCACCGGTGACGACCAGCGGGACGTCGATGGTGACCTTCTCGCCGGCGCGGACCGCGATCAGGTCGACGTGCTCGTAGTTGCCCCGGATCGGGTGCCGCTGGACGGCCTTGGGAATGGTGAGCTGGTCCTTGCCGTCGAGGGTCAGGGTCAGCAGCACGTTGCCGCCGCCGCGCTTGATCGCCTGGGCGAATTCGCGGGCCGGCAACGAGACGTGCCGCGGGTCGGCGCCGTGACCGTAGATGACGGCGGGGATCTTGCCGGAACGACGGGTACGGCGAGCGCCACCCTTGCCGAACTCGGTACGTACTTCGGCGGCCAAACGGACTTCAGACACGGGGGCGCTCCTGTTGCATGAGTTCGTACGGAAGTAACTCGTGAGTCGGTGTTCCAGTGAAGCGTGCTGAGTGTGAGACGGCGGTCATGTTGCGGTAGTCGATCTCGCGGTGTTGCCCGATCGCGCGGCTGCGGCAGGTCCGCGGTCGATCACCGCGGCCACCACAGGTCACAACGCAGCGCCGGCAAGCACCGCGTCGATAACGGGCCCACCAGGACTGGCCTGCCTGAAACTGCTGGCCGACCGGGTGTGCGGGCTCCCTCGCCGAGGCAACCGTGCAAGCTTACAAGGCAGCCGGGGCAGCGGAGAAATCGGGTCCAGGCCGAGC
>DASZEI010000495.1:0-11248 GCA_035940975.1 Jatrophihabitans sp.
GTACCACCAGCCTTCGGGCGCCGCCTCGAGGACCGTCCGGCGATCGGTGTCCGAGGCCGCCGCCCGGTAGCTGCTCAGGGTGGCGACGGTGGCATCGTCATAGCGCCGCCGCGCGGCCAGCCGGCCGGCGGCGGCCGCTGACCGGCCCGAGGCATCGAGCAGGAACCGGCCGGTCAGCACCGTCCCGGCGGCGTCGGCGCACTCGATCAGCTCGCGGTCCTGCCGGACCGAACGCAGCCGGCCGTGCCGCAGCACGGCTCCGGCCCTGATCGCCTGGGCCTGCAGGAACGCGTCGAACACCGCGCGATCCAGGTGCCAGCCCGATCCGTCCGGATCCCGGATCGAGTCCCGCTCGACCGGGTGCGGTGCGCCCCACACCGAGCGCACGCCCCGGCTCGGCGTGGGATCGGAGTCCACGAACGCTTGCCAGCACCCGAGGTCGACGAGCAATCGCCGACCGGCCGGCGGCAGTGATTCCAGCACACCGGGCGGCCGGCTCTGGTCCGCCAGCATCACCACCCGCAGTCCCAGCGTCCGGGCCCGCAGCGCGGCGGCACTTCCGGCCGGACCGGCGCCGACGATCACCAGGTCATAGCAGCTCACCGGGGTCGGCGGCGGAAGCGGCGTACCAGGTCGATGTCGGCCACCGTGATCTCCTCGCGGGTGATCGGCACCGGCAGGGCCCGCAGCGCGGTCGGCTCCACCTCGGCAACTCCGGACGGGCTGTGCAGGGTCAGCAGGTTGCGGTTCGGCGGCGGTGGCGGGCCGCCGAAGCCCACCCCCGACTCGACCAGCAAGGTCGCCGGAAAGTCCGGGCTGTCAACCGGTCCGGGCTGCGCCGCGACCACCCCGAGCTTGCCGAAACTGCTGACCATGGTGGCCAACTGCGACTCGTAGTCACCGGGCAGGAAGCGCAACCAGGCGGCCCGCCGTTCGAAGGCCGCGCGGCGTTCGGCGAGCGGGACGGAGCTGTCCAGCACCATGTCGTAGTCAGCCTGGGTCAACACGTGATTGGGAACCCGAGCCGGCCAGAAGGTCGGCAGGTAGGGATCGAAGGCCAGGTCCAGCGACGTCCGGTAACCCGAGCGGCAGCTGGCGGTGTCGGTCTGCCAGGGCACCGCCATCCACCGGGTCAGGTCACCGGCAGACTGCTCGTAGAGCGGGCCGTCCTCCATCGTCACGTTCTGGTAGGTCAGCAGCGGCCCCATACAGGCCGCGGTGCCCGACTCGCGGCGGCGGATCCGGAACGGTTCGGAATACATCGTGAGGTGGCGCATCGGCCAGGTCAGCTCGCACCCGGGGTGGAAGGCATCGGCCAGGCAGAACTCCAGGGCGGCCCGATCGAGGGTGTCGGGCTGCTCGGCCAGCGGCACCTCGTCCAGGTTGCTCGGCGGGGGCGGTGCCGCCGGCTGGTAGTCGGCGACGAAGTCGCCGGCGGCCCAGCTCTGCAACTGCGTGTACTGGGTGGCTGAGAGGGTGCAGTGCTGGCGTACCGACACCGGCGGCAGGCTCATCGTGTCGCCGTACAGCCACGGCCACGGCACCGGTGACTCGCCGTCCCGGGCCCAGTTGCGGCAGGAGTTCCACACCAGCTGGCGGGCTTCGGCGAACTCGGCGGCCGGGTCGGCCAGCTCGGCGAGATAGCCGGGGTCGAGGAAGTGCTGCCGGCCACCCCAGCCGTACGCGGTGGCGAAGCCGTGGTTGGCCCACTGCAGCTCGCACATCCGGGTCAGGATCGGCAGGACGTCCTGGGTGAAGGAGACCGCGGTCGGCTTCGGCAGCCAGCCGGCCTCGATGTAGAGGTCGACCAGCAGGTCATACATCGTCCGGACGCTCTTGAGCGCCGGCGCGTAGTTCGGTGGCGCCACCGCAACCCAGCCGCCGTCGACCGGGATCGACACCCCGTCGATCCGCACCGTCGCGGTGACCGGGCCGTCGGAGGTGTCGTCGTGCCAGCCGTCGTTGTTGGCGAAGGTCACCGGCAGCGCGCCGGTCGCCGAGGCCGATACTCCTCGACCGCCCAGCACTAGCAACCGGCCGGCCTCGTCGGTGCGCAACTCGCCGAGGTAGACCGGTGTCCCGAGAAAGCTGCCGGTGTCGAACGCCGGCCCTTCCGTGTCGCACCCGGTGACGCTGCGCGGGCCCGGGTCGATGATGAGCGAGGCGCGGTCCTGCACCGTCCGGTTGCGCTGGCAGGACGGCTCGGCGGCATCGGGATCGGCCGCCTCCGGCACGTCGAGAGCGACCTGGAACTCATACCAGGCGGCCTTGCTGTTGACGAGCTCGACCTGCCACTCGATCTCGGCGTTCGCCGCGGTCAGCTCGGCCACCACCTGACCGGCCGCGTCGTAGCCGTAGAGCCGGAATCTGGCGGCCTGCCGCTTCAGCGCGCCGGTGGCGTCCTTGTAGTCAGCCGCCTCGCGCGGTTCGGGCTCAGTGGTTTCCGGGCCGATCAGGTAGTCGTTGTCGCTGTCGCCGATCCGGGCGATACCGATCGCCGGATGCACCCGGGCCCGGACGATAGCGCTGAGTTCAGGACTGGTCATCGACAGCTCCTTGCCAAGGGCCCGTTGCTCGGGCGACGTACCCGCGTCACCCCGGTTCGACGTGATCGCCCAACCGCTCTAGTGTGGATTAGCGGACAATCAGGTCAACTACCTGCTCGGCGAGTCGGGTAGCGATCGCGGCAGCAGGCCGGCCGCGTCGTAGTATCGGAAAAACGGCCGACCCCCAGCGGCGGTTGCTAGGCCGAGGCCAACAGCGTGCCCGAGTCGTGAAGACAACGAGGTGGACGCACGCCCATGCAGATCCCAGAACCGATCTCAGCCCTGTACGGCCACCCCGGACCGTTTGCCTCCGTCTACCTGGACGCGACCCGGGCCAGCGAGGCGGGCAACACCGAAATCGAGCTTCGCTGGCGGGGCCTGCGGGCTCAGCTGGCCGACGCCGGCGCCGACGACAAGACCCTGGAGGCCATCGACGAGGTGGCCGGCGTGCACCTGGAGGTCGCCGGCCGGCACGGGCAGTTCGTGGTCGCCGCCGGTGGCGAGGTGCTGCTGGACGAGGTGACCCGCCGGCCGCCGCTGCGCGAGCTAGGCCGCTGGTCACCGCTGCCGCACGTGCTGCCCTACCTGGTCGAGAAGTCCACCCAGATCCCGCACCTCACCGTGCTGATCGACCGCACCGGTGCCGACGTCTACACCGTGCTCGACGACCTGCACAGCGACCAGACCTCGGTCGAGGGGGGCGCGGAGTACCCGCTGCGCAAGACCGGCCGCGACGTCTGGAACGAGCGCGCCTTCCAGAACCGGGTCGACAACGCCTGGGAGACCAACAGCAAGGAGGTCGCCCAGACCATCAACCACCACCTGCCGCCGCAGGTCCAGCTCATCCTGCTGGCCGGTGACGCCCGGGCCCGCAACCTGGTCAGCGAAGAGCTGGCCAAGGTGCTGCCGCAACGGGTCAGCGTCCGCCAGCTGGAGCACGGCGCCCGGGCCGAGGGCGCCTCCCGCGAGGCGCTGGACGCCGAGGTCCGCTCGGCGCTGCTGCACCACATCTGGGCCGAGCGGCGCGACGTGCTGGCCCGGTTGCAGCAGGCGGTGGGCCGCCACGACTACGCGGTCACCGGCATCTCGGCCGTGCTGGACGCGCTGCGCAAGGCCCAGGTCGACACCCTGGTGCTGTCCGACGATCCGTCCTCCACCGCCACCTGCTCGATCGGGCCCGACCCGCTGCTGCTGGCCGGCACCGACGCCGAGCTGGCAGACCTGGGAATCAGCGACATCCAGCACGACCGGCTGGACGCGGCGCTGGTCAGGGCGCTGGCCGGCAGTGCCGCCGGCCTCGTGATCACCCCGGGCGGTCACCAGTACGTCGAGCAGGGCATCGCCGCGCTGCTGCGCTACACCGACGCCTCGACGCCTACCTGAGTCCCGGCTGCCGGGACGGCTGGCAGCCACGTCATCCCAACCAGTGGAGGAAAGCCATGCCTGCCAAGGAAGAACTGCCCTCGACGCTGAAGCGATCGCCGAAGAAGGCACAGGAGACCTGGTCCAAGACCCACGACTCGGCGGTCGAGACCTACGGCGAGGGCGAGCGGGCGCACCGCACCGCGTTCTCCTCGCTCAAGCACTCCTTCGAGAAGGTCGGCGATCACTGGGAGCCCAAGGAGGGCGGCAAGAAGGGTCCGTCCGACGCGCAGTCGGCCCGGCGGGGTGCCCGGGCGCGGCGCGGCGGCCAGACCGCCGAAGGGGTGGACGCGAACGCCACCAAGGCGCACCTGATGGAGCTGGCCAAGCGGCTCAACGTGCCCGGCCGGTCGCGGATGACCAAGCCGCAATTGGTCGAGGCGCTGATGAAGGCCAACCGCAAAGCCACCACCAAGGCCCGTTCCTGACCCCGCCACAATTGTGGCGCATCAGCCGGAGTAGTCCAGTACGCCGTCCACAGCCGCCTGCCGCCGGCTAGCCCCGTGCCTCTGGAAGGTGATCCCGTGCCCACAGGGCGGCCGAGGTCCGGTCGCTGACCCCGATCCGGCGAAACACACTGCCCAGGTGGACCTTGACGGTTCGCTCGGCGATGCCCAGCGTCCGCGCGATCTGCTTGTTGGCCAGCCCCTGGCTCGCCAGTGCCAGCACCTCGCGCTCGCGGAGGCTCAACTGATCCACCACCGAGGTCGGTTGCCGACCCGGCAGCAGGGCAATCGCCACCCGCGGATCCAGCGGTGCGCCGCCGGAGCTGGCCGAGCGCACCGCCGCGAGCAGTTCGGCCGGCTCGCTGTCCTTGAGCAGGTACCCGACCGCGCCGCTGGCCAGCATGTCACTGACCTTGTCCTTGTCGGCAAAGGAGGTCAGCGCGATCACTCGCGTCGACGGGGACCGGTCGAGGATCTGCCGGGTGGCCTCGATGCCGTCGAGCACCGGCATCGACAGGTCCATCAGGATCACATCGGGGTTCGTCTCCAGGCTCAGCTTGACCGCCTGCTCGCCGTCCGCGGCCTCGCCGACCACCTCGATGTCGGCAGCGGTGCTCAGCAACCCGGCGAGCCCGGCGCGCACCAGCCGGTGGTCATCGGCGAGCAGCACCCTGATCACGTCGGAACCTCCATCCGGAACCAGGTGCCGTCGGCACTGCTGGCCACCGACAGCCGGGCCGCCACCGCGACCGCGACGTCGGCGATCAGGCGCAGGCCGAAGTGGCCGGCCGCCGCTGCCTGCTCGGCGCGTTCGGGCTCCAGCCCACGGCCGTCGTCGGCCACCTCCAGCCGGACGTCCTTGGCCTGCTGGCTGAGCCGGATCCAGATGTTGCCGGCGCCGGAATGCCGAACCGCGTTGCGCAGGCACTCCTGGGCGACCCGGAACACCGCCTGCTGCCGCTCGGCATCCAGCGCCGACGCCGCGGCCGGGTCGACGTCGAGGTGGATCCGGGCGGTGGAGCCGGACTGCGTCCTGACCAGGTCTGCCAGCGCCACCGCCAGTCCCCCGGCGGTCAGGCTCGGCGGGTAGATGTCGACCAGCAACGACCGCATCCCGGCCACCCCGTCGCGGACCGTCGCGGCCGCCTCGGCCAGCCGCTCGGCCCGGTCGTGCTCGCCGTCCGAGCTGGCTCGCTCGACCTCCCCGCCGACCAGGAAGGCCGCGCCGGCCAGCTGTTGCACCACGCCGTCGTGCAGGGTGGCCGCGATCCGCCGGCGTTCCTCGGTGGAGGCGTCCAGCGCCCGCCGCATCAACAGCTCGCGCTGCTGCTGCGCCGAGCGCGCCCGCCGGTAGAACAGCCACAGCAGCGGAGCGAGCAGGGCGAGCACCGCGACCAGGCTGCTGAGCATCACGCCGGAGAAACCCCGCCAGAGCTCGTCGCTGCGCTGCGACACCAGGTCATAGCGAAAATAGGCTTCGAACAGCAGGGGTTTGCCGCTCGGCGTCCACACCGGGCGGTACACCTCGAGCAGCTTGCCGGGTGCTGACTCCAGGGCGTTCTCCGGACGGTCCAGGTCGGTGATGCCGGCTTCGGTCCGGGGGGCGGTGAGCGCCTCCCGTGCCTCGTCATCGAGGTCGAAGCGCTTGCCGATCAGCCGGGGCTCGTCGGAGTAGAGCACCAGCCCCTGGGGGCTCCACAGCTTCACCCGCACCACCTGGGTGGTGAGAATCCCGTTGCGCATCACCGGATCCAGGCCCGCTGACGCCTTGGCCGGATCGCTGGCCATCTCGTCGGTGAGGGCCGGTTGCACCACGCTTTCGGCGAGGATGTCGGTCACCTCGGCGACCTGGTGGACGGCCTCCTGCTTGGCGATCCGCTGGAACACCAGGATGCCGCTGACCGCCACTACCGCGAAGGCCACCGCCACCGCCACCGCTACCTGCGTCAGGATCCGCCGGACCGAAGGGGGCCGGGGCGCGCTGGCCGGTGGCGTCACCAGGGTTCGCCACTGGCCCGGCTCGGCAGCCGGGGGCTTCGGTGCCGCGGTCGCCGGGTCCGACGGCTGGACAGCCGGCGGTGCCGTGCCGGTCGCAGGGACCGCCACGGCACCGCTGTCATTCTGGGCCATCACCGGAGCGGGCCCACCTCAGTCGTCATCACTGCCATTGTCACCGCTGGAGTCATCGCCGGAGCCACTGCCCGAGCTTCCGCTGTTGTCATCGCCGTCGTCATCGCCGGAACTCCCGCTGTTGTCATCGCCGTCGTCATCGCCGGAGCCACTGTTCGAACTCCCGCTGTTGTCATCGGCGGAGCCACTGCCCGAGTTCCCCCCGTTGTCGTCCCCGGGTTCTGACGTGGCCCCGCCGTGGTCGTCACCGGGCTCCGGCGTCCGGGACCCGGTGCGGTCACCGCCACGGTCATCACCAGGCTCCGCCGTCCGGGACTGGCTCGGGGTCGCGCTCGGGCTGGCCGAGGGCGTCGAATGGCTGCTGGACGAGCGGACGGTCAGCGCGGCATCGTCGCCGACCTCGACGGTCTGGGCGCCGCTCGGCGCGCGGACCGGCAGCTGGTGGCTGAAGGACGGGTTGTGTGCCAGGCCGGCGACGGCGGGCGCCGCCGCCAGCCCGGTGGCGGTCAGGGCGGCTGCGGTCAGCAGGAACAAGCGGTTCATGTCGATCTCCAGGTAGCAGGTGGAACTGTCACCATCAGTTCTCCCCTACGGCGCGGTACGGCTGCCATCGGACGATGGGACTAGTACCTCTGATACCCGGGCCGCATAGGCCTGGCCCGACCCCTCCGCTGCAGGTGCCCGGGCATCCCACATCAGGCTCTTGAATGACCAAACCCCGCATAGTGTGCAAAATGGAAGATTCCATTGAAATTACCCTCACATGCCGCTACGGTTCGCTACGGCAGGTCCGCGTGGGCCTCCCCTCCGTTCTCGGAGCCGGAGTAGGCGCGTGACTGCAGTGCCGTAGTCCCTGTTCTGCCCATCCCATCCCATCCCATCACCCGCTTTACCGACCCCTGAGGAACCCTCCCATGGTTCTGCCACCGCGACTTCGTCGCTGCACCACACTCGGTGCGATTACCGGTGTGGCGGCCCTGGCCGTCACCGGTATCGCGCTCACCACCGGCCCGGCCGCGGCCGGGCCCAGCCCCAAGGCATCCCCGAGCGCGTTGGCCGCCCGGGCGGCGGCCAGCCTGGTCGCCGCCCGGCCGGCGTCGATCCATGCCAGTAAGGACGACACCTTCATCGCCCACGCGGTGATCTCCACCCGTGAGGGTCTGCAGTACGTGCCGTATGACCGGACCTACAAGGGACTGCCGGTCTACGGCGGTGACTTCGTGGTCACCACCGACTCCACCGGCAGGGTGTTGTCGACCTCGGTGGCCCAGAACGCCACAGTCGACGTGTCCACAACGGCGGCCCAGAGCGCAGCGCAGGCAGCCAGCACCGCACGCGGCAAGGCCGCAGGCAAGGTGGTGGACTCGGTCTCAGCCGGGCGGAAGGTGGTGTACGCGCTCGGCAGCACACCCCACCTGGCTTACGAGACGGTGGTCGCCAGCCACACCGGCGCGATCCCGAGCAAGCTGCACGTGTTCACCGACGCCAACACCGCTACGGTGCTGTACTCCTACGACGAGGTCCGCGAGGGCAGCGGCACCGGGCGCTACAACGGCCCCAACCCACTGGCCATCGACACCAGCCAGCCGACCAGCGGCACCTGGACGATGACCGACCCGATCCGCTCGGGCATCTCCTGCAACAACTACGGCGGCGGAGTGCTCTCGGGCAGCGATGACGTGTGGGGCAACGGCGTCGGTACCGACATCGAGACCGGGTGCGTGGACGCCCTGTTCGACGTCCAGCACGAGTGGAGCATGCTCAGCGCCTGGCTCGGCCGTAACGGCATCAACGGCTCCGGCGGCGGGTACCCGATCTACGTGGGCCTCAACCAGGTCAACGCCTTCTGGAACGGCAGCGGGGTCCTGGTCGGCCACAACACCGCCGGCGAATGGGTTTCCTCCCTCGACGTGATCGGCCACGAGTTCGGCCACGCCATCGACCAGTTCACCCCCGGCGGCATCGGCTCCAGTGCGGTCGCCGAGTTCACCGGTGACGTGTTCGGCGCCCTGACCGAGGCCTACGCCAACGAGGCCGCCGCCTACGACCCGCCGGATTACCAATTCGGCGAAGAGGTCAACTTCTTCGGCCAGGGCCCGGACCGCTACATGTACAACCCCTCCCTGGCCGGTCACCCGAACTGCTACTCCAGCTCCATCCCGTCCACCGAGACGCACGCCGCGGCCGGCCCCGGCAACCACTGGTTCTACCTGCTCGCCGAGGGCACCAACCCCACCAACGGCCAGCCCACCAGCCCGACCTGCAACGGCTCCACCGTCACCGGTATCGGCATCCAGACGGCGGGCAACATCTTCTACAACGCCATGCTGGCCAAGACCACGAACATGTCCTACTTCCAGTACCGCACCGCCACTCTGAACGCCGCGAAGAACCTCACTCCCGGCGACTGCGCCACCTTCAACAAGGTCAAGGCAGCCTGGGACGCGGTCAGCGTGCCTGCCCAGGCCGGCGAGCCGACCTGCGGGCGATATGCCATCAGGAACGCCAGCGGTAAGTGCTTGGAGATCTCGAACTCGTCGAACAGCAACGGAGCCCCCGCGCAGCAGTGGGACTGTGTCGGGCAAGCAGGTATGTACTGGCGCATCGTGGAGGCCAGCCTGGGCTATTACCTCATCCAGAACTACTCGAACAATAAGTGCCTCGAGATCGCGAATTCCTCGAACAGCCTCGGAGCCCGAGCGCAGCAGTGGGATTGCGTCGGCCAGCGGGGGGCACTGTGGAGATTCAGCGGGCCCTACATTGTCAACTCCAGTGGCGGGTGCCTGGAGATCGAGAATTCCTCGTCCAGCAACGGAGCCCGAGCGCAGCAGTGGAACTGCGTCGGCCAGAGCGGTGCCCAGTGGACCCTCGTGCCCAGCTAGCCCTTAGTCACCCCGTACTTCACCTCCGATAGCATCCGTCGCTCCTGGGACGCCGCGGCATCGCAGGGACCATCGTTCACCTCACCACTGAAGGCGCCTCTCCGAAGGGGCGCCTTCGGTGGTGTCGGAGACATCGTTACCTGCCACGGTCTCGGACAGTCAGTTCTCCTGCCCGTGCGGTACGAGCGCGATCAGACGATGGGCTAGTACCGCTCATGCCCGCTCCGTACCCCGTCGTGCAGTCAGCAATGTAGTCACGCGAATCGTGGCCCTCATCAGCCTCACACGCCTCTGTTTTCCCATAATTTGAAATCTAAGAGTTTCCATTGAAATTGGATGCAAATCTCGCTACCGTCCGCTACGGGCAGTAATCCGCGCGGGGGGCCTACCAACCGTCAAACAAGGTCGGGGTAGGCGCGCGCCTGCAGTGCTGAATCCATGCCATGCCCGTCCGTCCCCACCACCCTGCTTCACCGACCCCTGAAGGAACCCACACATGGTTCTTCCCCAGCGACCTCGTCGCTCCACCGCGATCGTCACCCTCACGGGTTTGGCGGCCCTGGCCGTCACCGGCATCGCACTCACCACCGGCCCGGCCACCGCCGCGCCCAGCCCCAAGGCATCGCCGTCCGCGCTCGCCGCGCAATCCGCGGCCAGCCTGGTCGCCTCCCGGCCCGCGTCGCTGCACGCCAGCAAGGACGACGCCTACATCGCCCACTCGGTGATCTCCACCCGTGAGGGCCTGCAATACGTTCCCTACGACCGCACCTACAAGGGACTGCCCGTCTTCGGCGGCGACTTCGTGGTCGTCACCAACGCCGCCGGGCAGGTGCTGTCCACCAGCACGGCGCAGGACAAGGTCGTCAACGTGGGCACCGCCGCCGCCCAGACCGGCGCGCAGGCCGCGGCCACGGCTCGGGCGCACGCCACCGGCAAGACCGTGGACGCGGTCTCCAGCGCTCGCAAGGTGATCTTCGCCCTGGGCACCCCGCGGTTGGCGTATGAGACGGTCGTCTCCAGCCACACCGGCACGACCCCCAGCAAGCTGCACGTGTTCACCGACGCCAAGACCGGCGCGGTGGCCTACTCCTACGACGAGGTCCGCGAGGGCTCCGGCACCGGCAAGTGGAATGGCCCGAACCCGCTGGCGATCGACACCAGCCACCCGACCAGCACCACCTGGACGATGACCGACCCGATCCGCTCGGGCATCTCCTGCCGCAACTACACCGGCGGAGCGGTGCTCTCGGGCAGCGATGACGTGTGGGGCAACGGCGTCGGCAACAACATCGAAACCGGATGCGTGGACGCCCTGTTCGACGTCCAGCACGAGTGGAGCATGCTCAGCGCATGGCTCGGCCGTAACGGCATCAACGGCTCCGGCGGCGGGTACCCGATCTACGTCGGCCTCAACGACGTCAACGCCTTCTGGGACGGCACGCGCGTCGCGGTCGGCCACAACAACGCTGGTGACTGGATCTCGGAGCTGGACGTGATCGGCCACGAGTTCGGCCACGCTGTCGACAACTTCACCCCCGGCGGCATCGGCTCCAGTGCGGTCGCCGAGTTCACCGGCGACGTCTTCGGAGCGCTGACCGAGGCCTACGCCAACGAGGCCGCAGCCTATGACCCGCCGGACTACACCGTCGGTGAAGAGGTCAACCTGGTCGGTTCCGGACCGATCCGCTACATGTACAACCCCTCGCTGGCCGGTGACCCCAACTGCTACTCCAGCTCCATCCCCTCCACCGAGACCCACTCCGCCGCAGGACCGGGCAACCACTGGTTCTACCTGCTGGCCGAAGGCACCAACCCGACCAAC
>DASZEI010000496.1:0-10801 GCA_035940975.1 Jatrophihabitans sp.
AAGGTGGGCCGCTACAAGGCCAACAAGAAGCTCGAGGTCAGCACTGACATCAACCACGGAAACCTCACCGAAGAGGACATCGTCAAGACCATCGAGTACCTGGTCCGGCTGCACGCCGGCGAGGACGGCTACGAGGTCGATGACATCGATCACTTCGGCAACCGCCGGCTGCGCACCGTGGGCGAGCTGATCCAGAACCAGATCCGGGTCGGGCTGTCCCGGATGGAGCGGGTCGTCCGGGAGCGGATGACCACCCAGGACGTCGAGGCGATCACGCCGCAGACCCTGATCAACATCCGCCCGGTGGTGGCCTCGATCAAGGAGTTCTTCGGAACCTCGCAGCTGTCGCAGTTCATGGACCAGACCAACCCGCTGGCCGGTCTGACCCACAAGCGCCGGCTGTCCGCGCTGGGCCCCGGCGGCCTGTCGCGTGACCGGGCAGGCATGGAGGTCCGTGACGTCCACCCGTCGCACTACGGCCGGATGTGCCCGATCGAGACCCCGGAAGGCCCGAACATCGGCCTGATCGGCTCGCTGGCCTCCTACGGCCGGGTGAACGCCTTCGGCTTCGTCGAGACCCCGTACCGCAAGGTCGACAACGGCACCGTCACCGACCAGATCGCCTACCTCACCGCTGACGAGGAGGACCGGGTCACGATCGCCCAGGCCAACGCGCTGGTCAACGCCCAGGGCCAGTTCACCGAGGGCAAGGTGCTGTGCCGCAAGAAGGGTGGCGAGGTCGAGCTGCTCGAACCGGACGAGGTCGACTACATGGACGTCTCGCCGCGCCAGATGGTGTCGGTGGCCACGGCCATGATCCCGTTCCTCGAGCACGACGACGCCAACCGGGCGCTGATGGGCGCCAACATGCAGCGCCAGGCTGTTCCGCTGCTGCGCTCGGAGGCGCCGCTGGTCGGCACCGGCATGGAGCTGCGCGCCGCCGTGGACGCGGCCGACGTCGTCGTTGCCGACAAGGCCGGGGTGGTCGAGGAACTCTCGGCCGACTACATCACCGTGATGGCCGACGACGGCACCCGCAACACCTACCGGCTGTCCAAGTTCGCCCGGTCCAACCAGGGCACCAGCTTCAACCAGAAGCCGATCGTGAACGAGGGCGACCGGGTCGAGGCGGGCCAGGTGGTGGCCGACGGCCCGTCCACCGACAACGGCGAGATGGCGCTCGGCAAGAACCTGCTGGTGGCATTCATGCCGTGGGAGGGCCACAACTACGAGGACGCCATCATCCTCAACCAGCGGATCGTGCAGGACGACGTCCTGACCTCGATCCACATCGAGGAGCACGAGGTCGACGCCCGCGACACCAAGCTCGGTGCCGAGGAGATCACCCGTGACATCCCCAACGTCTCCGACGAGGTGCTGGCTGACCTCGACGAGCGCGGGATCATCCGGATCGGCGCGGACGTGGTGACCGGTGACGTGCTGGTCGGCAAGGTCACTCCCAAGGGCGAGACCGAGCTGACCCCGGAGGAGCGGCTGCTGCGGGCGATCTTCGGCGAGAAGGCGCGCGAGGTGCGCGACACCTCGATGAAGGTTCCGCACGGCGAGGCCGGCAAGGTCATCGGCGTCCGGGTCTTCTCCCGCGAGGACGGCGACGAGCTCCCGCCGGGGGTCAACGAGCTGGTCCGGGTCTACATCGCCCAGAAGCGCAAGATCCAGGACGGCGACAAGCTGGCCGGCCGGCACGGGAACAAGGGCGTCATCGCCAAGATCCTGCCGCCGGAGGACATGCCGTTCCTGATCGACGGCACCCCGGTCGACATCGTGCTCAACCCGCTGGGCGTGCCCGGCCGGATGAACATCGGCCAGGTCCTGGAGACCCACCTCGGCTGGGTGGCCAAGACCGGCTGGCAGATCGAGGGCGATCCCGACTGGGCGGCCCGGTTGCCCGAGCCCGCCCGCGTCGGTGTGCCGGGCAGCAACGTGGCGACGCCGGTGTTCGACGGCGCCCGGGAAGAGGAGATCACCGGTCTGCTCGACTCGACGCTGCGCACCAGGGACGGCGACCAGCTGATCGGCAAGACCGGCAAGGCGCAGCTGATCGACGGCCGTTCCGGCGAGCCGTTCCCGGAGCCGGTCTCGGTGGGCTACGTCTACATCCTCAAGCTGCTGCACCTGGTCGACGACAAGATCCACGCCCGCTCGACCGGTCCGTACTCGATGATCACCCAGCAGCCGCTGGGCGGTAAGGCCCAGTTCGGTGGCCAGCGCTTCGGTGAGATGGAGTGCTGGGCGATGCAGGCCTACGGCGCGGCCTACGCGCTGCAGGAGCTGCTGACCATCAAGTCCGACGACATCCTCGGCCGGGTGAAGGTGTACGAGGCGATCGTCAAGGGCGAGAACATCCCCGAGCCCGGGATCCCCGAGTCGTTCAAGGTGCTGCTGAAGGAACTGCAGTCGCTGTGCCTGAACGTCGAGGTGCTGTCCAGCGATGGGGTCGCCGTCGAGATGCGCGACACCGACGACGACGTCTTCCGGGCCGCCGAGGAACTCGGCATCGACCTGTCCCGGCGCGAGCCGTCCTCGGTCGAAGAGGTCTAGTCCGGTCTCCGGCGGCGCTCCGGCGCCGCCGGGGGACTCGGATGCCAAGTGCAACACCCACGGTTTTACAGACGTAGAAGGTAGGAACCTTGCTCGACGTCAACGTTTTCGACGAGCTACGTATCGGCCTGGCCACCGCTGACGACATCCGCCAGTGGTCGCACGGGGAGGTCAAGAAGCCCGAAACCATCAACTACCGGACTCTCAAGCCCGAGAAGGACGGCCTGTTCTGCGAGAAGATCTTCGGCCCCACCCGGGACTGGGAGTGCTACTGCGGCAAGTACAAGCGGGTGCGCTTCAAGGGCATCATCTGCGAGCGCTGCGGCGTCGAGGTCACCCGCGCCAAGGTGCGCCGCGAGCGGATGGGCCACATCGAGCTCGCCGCGCCGGTCACCCACATCTGGTACTTCAAGGGCGTGCCGTCCCGGCTGGGCTACCTGCTGGACCTGGCCCCGAAGGACCTCGAGAAGATCATCTACTTCGCCGCCTATCTGATCACCAAGGTCGACACCGAGACCCGGCACCGTGACCTGCCGACCCTCGAGGCCGAGATCAGCGCCGAGAAGTCCACGCTGGAGAAGCGCCGGGATGCCGACATCGACGCCCGGGCCAAGAAGCTCGAAGCCGACCTGGCCGAGCTCGAGGCCGAGGGCGCCAAGAGCGACGTCCGGCGCAAGGTCCGCGAGGGTGGCGAGCGCGAGATGCGCCAGTTGCGCGACCGCGCCCAGCGCGAGATCGATCGCCTCGACGAGGTGATGGACACCTTCCGCAAGCTCGACGTCAAGCAGCTGATCTCGGATGAGATGCTCTACCGCGAGCTGCGCGACCGGTTCGGCGAGTACTTCGAGGGCGGCATGGGCGCTGAGTCCCTGCAGACCCTGATCGCCGGCTTCGACCTCGAGGCCGAGGCCGAGTCGCTGCGCGAGACGATCCGCTCGGGCAAGGGCCAGAAGAAGATCCGGGCGCTCAAGCGACTGCGGGTGGTGGCCTCCTTCCTCAACACCACCAACTCCCCGCAGGGCATGGTGCTCGACTGCGTGCCGGTGATCCCGCCGGACCTGCGGCCGATGGTCCAGCTGGACGGCGGCCGGTTCGCCACCTCCGACCTCAACGACCTGTACCGCCGGGTGATCAACCGCAACAACCGGCTCAAGCGACTGATCGACCTCGGCGCGCCCGAGATCATCGTCAACAACGAGAAGCGGATGCTGCAGGAGTCGGTCGACGCGCTGTTCGACAACGGCCGCCGCGGCCGTCCGGTGACGGGCCCCGGCAACCGGCCGCTGAAGTCGCTGTCGGACCTGCTCAAGGGCAAGCAGGGCCGGTTCCGGCAGAACCTGCTCGGCAAGCGTGTCGACTACTCCGGCCGTTCGGTCATCGTGGTCGGCCCGCAGCTCAAGCTGCACCAGTGCGGGCTGCCCAAGCAGATGGCGCTGGAGCTGTTCAAGCCGTTCGTGATGAAGCGACTGGTGGACCTGAGCCATGCCCAGAACATCAAGTCCGCCAAGCGGATGGTGGAGCGGGCCCGGCCGGTCGTCTGGGACGTGCTGGAGGAGGTCATCCGCGAGCACCCGGTGCTGCTGAACCGGGCGCCGACGCTGCACCGCCTCGGCATCCAGGCCTTCGAGCCGCAGCTGGTCGAGGGCAAGGCGATCCAGATCCACCCGCTGGTCTGCACCGCGTTCAACGCCGACTTCGACGGTGACCAGATGGCGGTGCACCTGCCGCTGTCGGCCGAGGCCCAGGCCGAGGCCCGGGTGCTGATGCTGTCGACGAACAACATCCTCAAGCCCGCCGACGGCCGTCCGGTGACCATGCCGACCCAGGACATGATCCTCGGCCTGTACCACCTGACCACCATCCGGCCGAACCAGGAAGGCGCCGGCCAGGCGTACTCCTCCTCGGCCGAGGCTCTGATGGCGCGCGATGCCAAGGTGCTGGGCCTGCAGGCTCCGGTCAGGATCCGGCTGCACGGTGTCACCAACATCGACAACGGCGGCGCGGAGCCGTGGGTCGCACCCGAGGGCTGGCAGCCCGGCGAGCCGCTGCTCGTCGAGACCACCCTGGGCCGGACGATCTTCAACGACACGCTGCCGGCGGACTACCGGTACGTGAACTACGAGGTCACCAAGAAGGAACTGGGCCAGATCGTCAACGACCTGGCCGAGCGGTACCCCAAGGTTGCCGTGGCGCACGCGCTGGACAATCTCAAGGCCGCCGGTTTCTACTGGGCGACCCGCTCGGGCATCACCATCGCGATCGACGACGTGGTCACCCCGCCCAAGAAGGCGGAGATCCTGGAGCGGTACGAGAAGGACGCCGAGAAGATCGAGAAGCAGTACCGGCGTGGCGTGATCACCGTCGACGAGCGCCGTCAGGAGCTGGTCGAGGTCTGGACCAAGGCGACCGGCGAGGTCTCCAAGGAGATGGAAGCCAACTTCCCCAAGACCAACCCGGTTTACATCATGGTCAACTCCGGCGCTCGCGGGAACATGATGCAGATGCGCCAGATCGCGGCCATGCGTGGTCTGGTGGCCAACCCCAAGGGTGAGATCATCCCGCGTCCGATCAAGGCCAACTTCCGTGAGGGCCTGTCGGTGCTGGAGTACTTCATCTCCACCCACGGTGCCCGCAAGGGTCTGGCCGACACCGCCCTGCGGACCGCCGACTCCGGCTACCTGACCCGTCGCCTGGTCGACGTCTCCCAGGACGTCATCATCCGCGAGGACGACTGCGGCACCGAGCGGGGCGTGAAGCTGGCCATCGCCACGACCGGCGCCGACGGCGGGCTGGTCAAGGACAGCCACGCCGAGACCAGCGTGTACGCCCGGGTGCTTGCCGAGGACGTCGAGGCGGACGGCGTGGTGGTCGCGGCCGCCGGGTCCGACCTCGGCGACGTGCTGATCGAGGAACTGGTGACCCGCGGCGTGTCCGAGGTCCGGGTGCGCAGCGTGCTGACCTGCGAGTCGGCGCTGGGCACCTGCGCCAGCTGCTACGGCCGCTCACTGGCCACCGGCAAGCTGGTGGACGTCGGCGAGGCGGTCGGCATCATCGCCGCCCAGTCGATCGGGGAGCCCGGTACCCAGCTGACCATGCGTACCTTCCACACCGGTGGCATCGCCGGCGATGACATCACCCACGGCCTGCCCCGGGTCGCCGAGCTCTTCGAGGCCCGGGTCCCCAAGGGCGTCGCGCCGATCAGCGAGGCGACCGGTCGGGTCCGGCTGGAAGAGGTCGAGGGCACCGGCAAGGGCTCCGGCCGCAAGATCGTCATCACTCCGGACGACGGCACCACCGAGATCGACTACCCGATCCTGCGCCGTGCCCGGCTGCTGGTCGGTGACGGCGACCACGTCGAGGTGGGCCAGCAGCTGGTGGCCGGTGCGGTCAACCCGCACGACGTGCTGCGGATCATGGGGCCCCGCGAGGTGCAGCTGCACCTGGTACGCGAGGTCCAGGAGGTCTACCGCAGCCAGGGTGTGGCGATCCACGACAAGCACATCGAGGTGATCATCCGCCAGATGCTCAAGCGCATCACGGTGATCGACTCCGGTGCCACCGAGTTCCTGCCGGGCTCGCTGGTGGAGCGGGCCAAGTTCGAGGCCGAGAACCGCCGGGTGGTCGCCGAAGGTGGCGAGCCGGCGTCCGGCCGCCCGGTGCTGATGGGGATCACCAAGGCGTCGCTGGCCACCGAGTCGTGGTTGTCGGCAGCGTCCTTCCAGGAGACCACCCGGGTGCTCACCGATGCCGCGATCTCGGCCAAGAGCGACTCGCTGGTCGGTCTGAAGGAGAACGTGATCATCGGAAAGCTGATCCCGGCCGGCACCGGCATCGCCAAGTACCGCAACGTCGAGGTCAACCCGACCGAAGACGCCCGCGCCGCGGCGTTCTCGATGGCCGGCTACGACGAGAGCGACTACTACGGCTTCGGCCAGGGCGGCGGCCAGGCCGTTGCACTCGACGACTTCGGGTACAACGACTTCCGCTGATCTGGAAGCACCGACCGCGGGCCGGTAACCCTGACAGGGGTTACCGGCCCGCGGCCGTCCGCAGCCCGGATCAGGGAAGCGGGGCGTGAGCCGATTCCGGCCCGGGGCAACTCAGCCCGCGAGCAGCACACCGAGCAGCAGGGCGAGCACCGCCGTGAGGCCGGTGAGCGCGCCGAAGGCCGCGATACCGGCCCTGGTACGCGAGCGCGCGTGCAGGTACGCGGCGACTCCCGAGATCACCACGACCACCAGCTTGACGGTGAGCGTGGTCCGGTAGCGCCCGTTGACCTCGTCGCGCTCGGCGGCGATGTTCCAGATGCCGGTCGCGACCAGTACCGCGAAGGCTGGCCAGGCGATCCGGTTGAACTGGCGAGCGGCGGCCAGGGTCAGTTCGCGGCCGTGCCGGCGCAGTGCCGGCACCAGCGCCGCCAGCGTCACCTGCCCGCCGACCCAGATGGTGGCTGCCAGCACGTGCAGGAAAAGCCGGAGGGTGTCCCAGGACGGGCTCAGCATGCCTGCTCCCGCCTCGACTCCGCGTCCGCTTCCGGCACGGGCGTCATCCTAACTTCGCGCCTGGAGCCGTGCCTGGCGGCTGCTGGCCCGGCGTTGGCTGCCCACGGGCGAGCGCGGGCAAGCAAAAGGGCCGCACCCGTCGGGTGCGGCCCTGCTGCCAAGCTGGGAACTCAGATCGGGCGGACGTTCTCCGCCTGCGGACCCTTCTGGCCCTGGGTCGTCTCGAACTCGACCCGCTGGTTCTCGTCCAGGCTCCGGTAGCCGTCAGTGGCGATCGCGGAGTAGTGGACGAAAACGTCGGGCAGGTTGTCGCCGTCCGGAGCGATGAAGCCGAAGCCCTTTTCGCTGTTGAACCATTTGACGGTTCCCTGTGCCATGTGTCTTTCTCCTTGCTGAATGCGGTTCGAAGACCACACCGCGTGGCCTCCGGGTTGTCGTCTTGTGTAACCCCGCCGTTCAGCCGAGAAAAACAAAACGCCCGCTGCTAGTACCCGCGGGCGTTCTAGGAAACGATCGTGGAAAACTGCAACTGCAACCACGAAAACCGTAGCACGAATGCGGTGGCCGTTGTGCACCTTCCCCACAGCGGCCGGCGCGCGCCCCGGCGGCCCTGTTTCCGGGCAGCAGGCCGGTTACGGGACGACCTGGATCTTTCGCCCCACGCCGGCCGCGAACCGCTCCAGGCCCAGGCCGTAGTCGGCCAGCGGCAGCCGGTCGGAGATGAACACCGCCGGATCGATCACCCCGTCGGCGAACAGGGCCGCCGCCCGCTCGAAGGAGTGCAGCACCGCCATCGAGCCGGTGATGGTGATCTCCTGGTTGTAGATCTTGTAGGGCTCGATGCTGGCCCGGGCGGCGTAGTCCGACACCCCGAACTGCAGGAAGGTGCCTCCCTTGCCGACCCGTTCCAGGCCGTCCTGGATCGCCTTGGCATTGCCGGTGGCATCGATCACCAGGTCCCAGCCCCGCGGCCGGTCGAACTCACCGGCCGAGGCGGCCGCCCCCGAGACGCCGAGCTGCCGGGCGGTCTCGAGCCGTTCGGGGTTGATGTCCACCATGTCGACCGAGACGGCGCCGACCCGCTTGGCCAGCTCCAGCATCATCAGCCCCATGGTGCCCGAGCCGTAGATCAGGACGGTGTTGGCCAGCTGGGACCTGAGCACGTCATAGCCGCGTACCGCGCACGACAGCGGCTCGATCAGCGCAGCGTCGGCGAGTTGCACCGAGTCGGGCAGCAGGACGCAGTTGGCCATCGGCGCCAGCGCGTACTCGGCGGCACCGCCGGGCTGCGAGACGCCGATGGCGTTCCAGTTCTCACACAGGTTGTTCCTGCCGCGGCGGCAGTAGTAGCACTCGTAGCAGAACAGCGACGGGTCGACCGCCACCCGGTCACCGACCCGCAAGCCGGTAACCTCCGCCCCGGTCGCCGCGATCGTGCCGGCGAACTCGTGACCCGGAACGATCGGCAGCCTGGGCGCGAACTCGCCCTGCAGGATGTGCAGGTCGGTGCCGCAGATGCCGCAGGCCGCGACCTGCACCACTACCTGCCGGGGCCCGGGCTCGGGATCCGGGACGTCGGTGACCTCGCAGGTGCCCACGCCGGTGATGACGGCGGCTTTCATCGTGGTTGCCCCCTGCGGCCGGAGAAGGTGAACGACACCGGGATCGACAATGAGATCACCTGACGGCGCCGAGCGACAGGCCTGGATGCCCGGAACCGGACGCTGCGGCCCGGCGCGGCGCTGGTCGCGGCGGTGCGTCGGCCGCCCCTGGGCGAGCACTGCCGGCCACCGCCGGGACGTGGCAGCGGGTTCGGCCTCGATTTTGCTCCCGGACAGGGCAACGGTATTGTTTACCTTTGTGCCCGGACCTTCTGGGTACTCACCTGTGTGCGTCACAGGCGCCTGCTGATAGAAGCGGGTTGCCGATGCACCGGGGCCGTCCGGCAGCCTGCGGTGAAATCTTCCGCGGACAGCCATGGGATGGGGCGCGACACGCCCGACCCCGTGGACCGGAGGGGACAACAGCAGAGCAGACACGTTGCCGGGCAGTGAGACCGGCGGGCTGGACCGGGAAGTCCAGCCCGCCGGTGGATCTTTCCACGACGTACCACGGATGTACCGCAGACGAATGGGAGATTGCAGGCCACATGCCTACGATCCAGCAGCTGGTCCGCAAGGGCCGGCAGGACAAGATCAGCAAGACCAAGACGCCGGCGCTGAAGGGTTCTCCGCAGCGACGTGGTGTCTGCACGCGCGTGTACACCACCACGCCCAAGAAGCCGAACTCCGCGCTGCGCAAGGTCGCTCGCGTCCGGCTGACCAGTGGCATCGAGGTCACCGCCTACATCCCCGGGGTCGGGCACAACCTGCAGGAGCACTCCATCGTGCTGGTGCGTGGCGGCCGGGTGAAGGACCTCCCCGGCGTCCGTTACAAGATCATCCGTGGCTCGCTGGACACCCAGGGTGTCCGGGGCCGCAAGCAGTCCCGCAGCCGCTACGGCGCGAAGAAGGAGAAGTCCTGATGAGCGCTCGCGTGAAGAGCAAGGAGATCAAGCATGCCTCGTAAGGGCCCGGCTCCGCGTCGTCCCCTGGTGATCGACCCGGTGTACCAGTCGCCGCTGGTGACCCAGCTGGTGAACAAGATCCTGACCGACGGCAAGCGGTCCACGGCCGAGAGCATCGTCTACGGCGCGCTGGCAGGCTGCCGCGAGAAGAACGGCACCGACCCGGTGGTCACGCTCAAGCGGGCGCTGGACAACGTCAAGCCCACCCTCGAGGTGCGCAGCCGCCGCGTCGGTGGCGCGACCTACCAGGTTCCGGTCGAGGTCCGCACCCCGCGCCAGACCACGCTGGCGCTGCGCTGGCTGGTCGGCTACTCACGGGCCCGCCGCGAGAAGACCATGACCGAGCGCCTGATGAACGAGCTGCTCGACGCCAGCAACGGCCTGGGCGCCAGCGTCAAGCGCCGCGAGGACACCCACAAGATGGCCGAGTCGAACAAGGCCTTCGCGCACTACCGCTGGTAGGCGGCTCCACCGCCGGACCGGCACCGGAAGTTTCAGCCCGCAATTACAGAAGAAGGAATGATGGCCAACAACGTTGAGCTCGCCAGGACCCGCAACATCGGGATCATGGCGCATATCGACGCGGGCAAGACCACGACTACCGAGCGGATCCTCTACTACACCGGCATCAACTACAAGATCGGTGAAGTCCACGACGGCGCGGCCACCATGGACTGGATGGAGCAGGAGCAGGAGCGCGGTATCACGATCACGTCCGCCGCGACCAAGTGCACCTGGAAGAACCACACGATCAACATCATCGACACGCCCGGACACGTGGACTTCACCGTCGAGGTGGAGCGCTCGCTGCGGGTGCTCGACGGCGCGGTAGCCGTCTATGACGGTGTCGCCGGCGTCGAGCCGCAGACCGAGACCGTCTGGCGGCAGGCCGACAAGTACAGCGTCCCGCGGATGTGCTTCGTCAACAAGCTCGACCGCACCGGGGCCGACTTCTTCCGCTGCGTGCAGATGATGATCGAGCGGCTGAACGCCACCCCGCTGGTGCTCCAGATCCCGATCGGGCTCGAAGGCGACCACATCGGCGTCGTCGACCTAGTCGAGATGCGTGCGCTGACCTGGCGTGGCGAGACCATGAAGGGCGAGGACTACGCCATCGAGGAGATCCCGGCGGAGCTGGCCGACCAGGCCGCCGAGTACCGCGAGAAGCTGCTGG
>DASZEI010000497.1:0-3323 GCA_035940975.1 Jatrophihabitans sp.
CGAGGTCGAGTCCTTATGGATCTGCCAGTGCAGGCTGACGGTTCGGCGATCCTGCTGCTGCAGCCGGTACATGCCCAGGTTGCGGCCGCCGGTCTCGGGATGCTTGGTATGGGTCAGCCCCAGGTTGAGGAAGACCCCGCCGTCGCCGGGCCAGGACGTGATGCCCGGCAGCAGGTTCAGATCGACCTCGTCACCCTTGCGGACCACCTCCTGGCAGTAGGGGTGCTTGCCGGTACGCGGTGGCACGTTGCGCAGCTGGGCGGCCTTGCCGAGCGCGTCGCGCAGGCCGCTGAAACCGTGCGGCAGGTCCGGCTTGAGCAGGTCGGCGATCCGGTCGCCGATCTCATCCAGGCTTGCCACCCCCAGCGCCTGGCACATCCGCGAGGTGGTGCCGAACAGGTTCATCAGCAGCGGCATGGCGCCGCGGGTCGGGTTCTCGAACAGCAGCGCCGGGCCCTGCTCGCGCACGACCTTCTGGACGATGCCGGTGACTTCCAGATGCGGGTCGACCGGAGCCTTGACCCGGATCAGCTCGCCGGAGCGTTCCAGGGAACGGACGAAGTCAGCCAGATCGGTATACGCCACCGGTCCAGTATCCCAGCCTGCCCAATCCGGCGCTCTCAGGCCGTGGACGACATAAGCTGTTGCCCATGCTCCTCAAGCTGGGTGGCCTCTTCTTTCTCGTTAGCGTGCTCTTCTGGCTCTGGGCGATCTTCGACAGCTTGACCTGCGACGACAAGCGGGTGCGCAACCTGCCGCGCTGGGCGTGGGTGGTGGTGATCCTGCTGTTCCTCGAGTTGGGGGCGCTGGCCTGGGCCCTGTTCGGCCGCCCGCGAGGCGGTCAGCTGGTCGCGCGCGGCAGCCAGCAGCCACCGCACAGCAGCAGGCCGGTCGGCCCGGACGACGACCCGGACTTCCTGCGCAACATCTAGCTCAGCTCGCCCCGGCTAGCTCAAGCCGGCGTACTAGCTCAAGCCGGCGTACTAGCTCAAGCCGGCGTACTAGCTCAAGCCGGCGTAGGAGTGCAGGCCGGAGATGACGATGTTCACCACGAAGAAGTTGAACGTCATGGCCCCGAAGCCCAACAGGTTGATGTAGGCCGCCCGGTTGCCCTTCCAGCCGGCCGTCGCGCGGGCGTGCAGGTAAGTGGCGTAGACGACCCAGGCGATGAAGGCCCAGGTTTCCTTGGGGTCCCAGCCCCAGTACCGGCCCCAGGCCGCCTCGGCCCAGATGGCGCCGAAGATCACCCCGGCGGTGTAGATCGGAAACGCGAAGGCGACGGTACGGTAGGCGGCTTTGTCCAGCGAGGCGGCGGCCGGCAGCCGGGAGCCCAGTGCGGCCCACCTCACCGGAGCCGTCCCGGCCGCGGCGTGCCGCTCGAAACGGGCCCGTACCAGGTACATCGCGGTGATCGCGGCCGAGGTCAGCAGGATTCCCTCGGCGACCGCGACCGCGGAGACGTGGATGGCCAACCAGTAGGACTGCAAGGCCGGGACCAGCTTGGACGCCTTGGTGTAGAGGGTGCCGGCCAGGAACATCACCAGCAGCACCGGCATCATCACGAACAGGCCGAGGTAGCGCAGTTGCGGCATCTTCACCAGAGTGGCAAGCCACGCCACCGTCGCCATCAGGCCGACCACCAGGGTGAACTCGTACATGTTGCCCCACGGCACCCGGTCCACCGCGATGCCGCGGATGGCCACCGAGGCCAGGTGGAACAGCGCGGCCAGTACCGTCAGGGCGACCGCGGCCCGACCCCAACGCCGGCCGGCGCCACCGCCGGATTCGACCGATCCGGCGCCGTAGCGGGGCTGGTCGGGCGCCGGGGTCGACGGGCCGGCACTGTCGCCGCCGACCAGTGCCGGCTGGCGGACGCTGGCCTGGGAGGCAACGGTCTCTGAGGCGCTGGTCTGGGAGGCGCTGGTCCGGGCGATCCGGCCGTTCCTGCCGAAGGCGTACTCGCCGGTGTAGGCGACCACCGCGAGCATGTAGGTGCCGGTGGCCGCCGTCCACAGTGCTTCGGACAACGAAGCCAGCCCGCCGTCGATGGCCATCTCAGTCCTTTCCCGCGCCGATCTTCTCGCCCGCTGCGGACGGCGCTGCCGATGCCGTCGCCGCGGCCGGCGGGCCGGTGTCCAGCACGTCCGCCAGCCGGGCCACGAGTTCGGAGAACTCGGTGCTGAAGTTCCCGCCGTCGTTGCGAGCCAGGCCGCCCACCGACACCACACTACGAGCCGAGCCTGCCGCCGGCGAAACGCGTACCCACAACCGGCGCCGGCGGATCGCCAGCGAGCCGAGCAGGCCCACCACCATCAGGATCGCCGCGACCAGCAACCTGGTCTGGGTCGGGTCGTGCGAGACCTGCAGGTTGGCCCATTGCCGGTAGCCGTCGAAGCGGATCACGGTGCCGTCCGGCAGCGTCATGGACTGGCCGATGCTCAGGTTCTTCGCTCCCACCTGCTTGAGCTTGCCGGTGGCGATCTGGTCCTGGTCGAGGCTGTAGACCGACTGCGGCAGCCCGCGCGGGTTCAGTTCGCCGGTGTAGGCCAGCACCGCCAGCATCGGGTTGTCGGCCCTCGGCGCGATCGAGGTGACGATGCCGCCGGCGATCACCGCGGTGGGCGCGAAGACGGCGCTCAGCCCGAGGTCGTCGTCCTTCGTGCCGTCCCGGCCGGGCAGCTTGAAGGCGCCCTCGCTGGTCAGTACCTCGTCCTCGGGCAGGAACGCCTGGGTGTCGGTGACCGGGGTGCGGCCCGGCCGGGTGATCGTCACGGTCGGTGAGAAGCCGTGGTTGAGCAGGTAGACCCGGTCGCCCTCGAGCCGCAGTGGATGGTTCACCTCGATCACGCTGTGCCGGGGCTGCCCGGCCAGGCCCTCGGAGTAGCTGACCGCGGCCTTGAACTGGGCCGGCGTGCCGTCCTCGCGGTAGCTGGCGGTGAAGGAGTCGAGCCGGTCGATGCAGAAGTCGGCGAGGGTGCCGGGCTTCACCCAGCGACCGGCCGAGAAGGAGTCGTAGGAGATCGGCCGGTTGCAGAACCCGGAACCCTCGGTGGCGACGATCGAACCCTCGTAGCTGAGCAGCCGGCCTGCGGCGATCAGGACCAGGGCCGCCAGCAGCGAGACGTGGAACAGCAGGTTGCCGGCCTCCCGGCTGTAGCCCTTCTCGGCCGAGACGGCCACCGCCCCGCTCTGCTCGGCGCGGACCACCGTGCGCCAGCGCGGTCGCAGCGCGCGGCTGACCCGGGCGGCGGCGTCGTCGGGATCGAGGCCGGTGCTGAGCGCGGCATGCTCGGCGAGCCGGTCCAGGTTGCGGGGCGCCCTCA
>DASZEI010000498.1:0-2187 GCA_035940975.1 Jatrophihabitans sp.
GGCCGCCGGTGAAGATGTCGACGCTGTGCTCGTCCACCTTCTCCAGGAACACGCCGTAGCCGGACGGGGGCTGCGCCAGCCGGTCGATCTCCTCTTTGAGCGTCACCAGCTGGTCGCGGGCGTCACGCAGCGTGTCCGCCAGTCGCTCGTTCCGATCGGTCAGCGACGCGACTCGCGCCTGGGTCTCGACCAGCCGGTCCTCCAGCGCGCGGATCTGGCGAGGGGATTCGGCGATGCGGGCGCGCAGGATCTGGATCTCGTAGGCGAGTTCCGCCGCATCCGGCTTACCGGACCCTCGATCGTTGCCGAACTCTTCCGCCATCTAGGTACCCTTTCGATGGTCCCGCAAGAGCAGTGGGGGCGCTGCTCGATTTTCACCCTACACATGCAGGATGAAATCGCGAGGCAACTACTCTGATGTGGGATACCACATCAATTACGCTGCGTCGACGAAAGCACTATCGGCGGTGACGGCACAGACCTGCGGTGTTAGGGGGCAAACGGTGGCAGCGGACGCGGCGGCGGCGGGTGGCACGGACGCCGAGGTGCTCGAGGTGTGGATCGACCAGCAGCTGTGCACCGGTGACGGTCTGTGCGTGCAGTACGCCCCCGAGGTCTTCGAATTCGACGTCGACGGCCTGGCCTACGTCAAGGACGCCGGGGGCGAGCTCAAGCAGGACGAGGGCGCCCGGGTCGGCGTGCCGGCCAACCTGAGGCTGGACGTGCTGGACTCGGCCAAGGAGTGCCCGGGCAACTGCATCCACGTGGCCCGGGTCGCCGACGGCGTGCTGGTGGCCGGCCCGGACGCCTGAAGCGCGTGCCTCAGGGCCTGCGTGAGGGGGCTGCCTGAGGGCCTGGCTGAGCCGGCTGGCGGATCGCTCAGGGCAGCGGCGGCCGGAACGGCTTGTCCTCGGCGTCCCGCTCGGCGGGCGGCTCGACCACCATGCCGAAGGCGACCTCCAGCTCGACCGTCCGGGCCGGCCGGCGCTGCCGGGTCGGTGCCACCACCCCGGGCGCCAGCCGGCGGGCGGTGACCAGGAACGCCGTGTGGCCCTGCATTCGGTGGTCCGGCCGGACCGCCAGCCCCACCACGTGCCAGTCGCGCACCAGGCATTCCCAGGCGTGCGGCTCGGTCCAGCCCCCGGAGTCCCGCAGCGCCTCGACCAGCCGGGACAGCTGGGTGGTGGTGGCCACGTAGCCGATCAGCACCCCGCCGGAGCGAAGCGCCCGGCCCACGGTGGGCAGTACGTCCCAGGGCGCCAGCATGTCGAGGATGACCCGGTCGACGACCTCGCCGGCCGGGTGCTCACAGGCGTCGGCCAGCCGCAGGTCCCAGTTCTCGGGCGCGGCGCCGAAGAACGCGTCGACGTTGCGCCGGGCGTGTTCGAGGTGGTCGGCACGGCGCTCGTAGGAGATCACCGACCCGGTGGGGCCGACCGCGCGCAGCAACGAGCAGGTCAGGGCTCCGGAGCCGGCGCCCGCCTCCAGCACCCGGGCTCCGGGGTGGATGTCGCCCTGGGCGACGATCTGGGCCGCGTCCTTGGGATAGATCACGGCGGCGCCGCGCGGCATCGACAGCACGTAATCGCTGAGCAGCGGTCGCAGCGCGAGGTAGCCGGTGCCCGCGGTGGAGAAGACCACCGAGCCCTCCTCGACGCCGATCAGGTGGTCGTGCGAGATCGCCCCGCGGTGGGTGTGGAACTGCTTGCCGGCTTCCAGCGTCACGGTGTGCAGCCGGCCCTTGGGGTCGGTCAGCTGCACCCGGTCCCCGATCCGGAACCGGGCAGGCTCCGCGTGCTGGCCAGCTGTCACATTGGGCACGGAAGAAGAAGCCAATCTGTCGAGAGTCTCAAGTGATGGTTAAGACTTAGCCTGGTGAGGGCGTTCAGTTCAGCGGCTGCCGCCGGTGCTTGGCCCGCCTGGGCTGCCTGGGCTGCCGGGGCCTTGGCAGGCCGAGCGCTCGGGCCAGGTCGATAGCCGCGACAATCCCACGGGCCACCCCGTCCTGGCCCACCACCAGGTACTCCGAGGCCGGGTGCCTGCGCAGCGTCTCGATGAGCTGCTCGCCGGACAGGTCCTCGGCCAGGATCATGCCGGGTTCCAGCTCGCGCGCCACCTGGCTCAACGGGGTCCAGGGCCTGCGGTCGGCCGGCAGCCGGGCGATCTGGGTCTCGTCGACCAGCGCCC
>DASZEI010000499.1:0-2675 GCA_035940975.1 Jatrophihabitans sp.
CGAAGTCCGACAGCCTGGCCCGGACGGTGGTCTCGCCGGTGGTGCCGTCGGCGCCGAGCAGGATGTTGGCGGGCTTGATATCGCGATGGACCATGTGCTGGGAATGCACGTAGGCCAGCGCCCCGGCGATCTGGGTGGCGATCTCGCGGGTCTCGGGCTCGGTTAGCGGCGCCTGGGCGATCTGGGCGGCCAGGCTGGGGCCGTTGATCAGCTCCATCACCAGGAAGGCCGGCTCGCCGTCCGAGCCGATCGAGCCGTCGAACAGGGTGATCAGGTTGGGATGGCTCAGCCTGGCCAGCGTCTGCAGCTCCAGCTCCTGGCGCTGCACGCCACCGGTGACCTCGTCCGGGTCGGTGTGGGCGCGAAACACCTTCACCGCGACGTCGCGGGCCAGCAGCTGGTCGTGGGCGCGAAACACCTCGGCCATGCCGCCGGCGCCGATCCGGTCGACGACCCGGTACCGGCCGCCCAGCAGCCAGCCGGGCTCGCCGGGCTCCGGTGGGACTGGGGCCGGGACGTCCTCGGCGGCCAGGGCATCGTCGGCCGGGCCGGGGGTGGCCTCGGCCGGAACAGGAGCGGAGACGCCCGCCGCGCTCGCCATGGCCGGAACAGGGATGGCATCGCCCGTCGGGCTGGCGGTGGCCTCGGCCGGAACAGGGGCGGCGGTAACCGCCGGAGCGGGCAGGACCGCACCGGGTGAACTCATCGCCGGAGTGGGAGGGATGGGGGCAGCGTCGGTTGCCGGGGCGGCCTGGGCCAGTGGGGCCGGGATGGCTTCCGTCGCCGGGCCCGGCAAAGCCTCGGTCGGTGGGCCTAGTTCAGCGCCGGTAGTTCGGTTGGCACCGGTATGCGCACCGGTGCTTGGATCTTCGGAAATACGTCCCCCAGCCAGGCATGGACCCGCTGTTGGCTCAGCGATCTGGCTATAAGGCTAGCTGGCGTCACAGGAATCGGCTGGCGGAATAGATGATCAGGCCAACCAGCGATCCGACCACCGTGCCGTTGATCCGGATGAACTGCAGGTCCCGGCCCACCTGCAGCTCCAGCCGGCGAGCCGTCGAGTCGGCGTCCCAGCGCGCCACCGTGTGGGTGATCACCCCGCTCAGCTCCCCGGAGTAGTGGGCCAGCACGTGCTCGGTCACGCCGAGCAGCCAGCGGTCGCACTTGGCCTGCAGGCTCGGATCGTCGCGCAGCGCGATACCGGTCTGCCGGATCACCGAGGTGCCGACCCGGCGCAGCTCGGAGTTGGGGTCCAGCGCGGCGTCGAGCACCGCCTTCTTCAGCGGCAGCCAGAGCGAGGCCAGCGCGTTGCGCACCGCGGGATGGTCCAACAGGTCGGTCTTCCACTGCTCCAGGTGCTTGGCGGCCTCCGGATCGGTGCGCAGCTGCACCGCGTACAGCCGCAGCCGCTGGTCGAACTGGACCCGCAGCGCGTGCTCGGGGTCACTGGCAACGTCGGCCAGGAAGTTCTGGACGCTGGAGAACAGCTTGTTGAAGACCTTGCCGTCCACCCATTCGGGCACCCATTCCGGCGACTCGTCGGCGACCCGCTTGCGGAAGACGTCGCGGTTGTCGTCCAGGAAGCGCATCAGCGCCCGCAGCCCCTCGTTCATCAGGATCTGGTGCTGATTGCCCTCCACCGCCAGGTCCAGCACCTTGGCCACCACCGGGGCGGCCGGCAGCCGGCGCAGCTGAGCATCGGCGAAGTTCTCGATGGCCAGCCGGATGTCCTCATCCGCCAGCACCGTGTTCGCGCCGGCCAGGGCCACCCCGAACTCGTGCGAGAGCTTCTCCGGACGGTCACCGGTGGACAGCCACTCCCCGATCCGGCGCGGGACCTGGGCCGCCTGCAGCCGCGGGCCGACCACCTCGGGGGTCAGGAAGTTCTGCTGGATGAAGTCGCCCAGGCTCTCCCCGATCTGGTCCTTCTTGCGGGGGATGATCGCGGTGTGCGGGATCGGCAGGCCGAGCGGGTGCCGGAACAGCGCGGTGACGGCGAACCAGTCCGCCAACCCACCGACCATGGCCGCCTCGCTGGCCGCCTGGATGAACGGCCAGATGCCGCGGTCGTCACCGACCACCTTGCAGATCACGAAGACCACGGCGGCCAGCACCAGGCCGCCGGTGGCGACCAGCTTCATCCGCCGCAGCGCCACCCGACGCTCGGCGTCACCGGTCAGGGACAGCACCGGCACCTGCGGCAGCAGCGGCTCGGGCGGGCCGTGCTCGGACCGGCCCTGCTCAGCTGCCGCCCGCCCTGCCGAATGGGCGGCCATCAGCGGACCCGGGCGCTGATCGCGGCGGCCAGCCGGTCAGCGGCGCCGTCGGCGTGCAAGAAGAACAGTGACGGCTCGACCAGCTCCAGCTCGACCAGCACCGGGCCGTCCGGGCCGGGCAGCAGGTCGATCCGGGCGTACAGCAGGTCCTCGGCCAGCCCGGCGTTGGCGTGCGCGAAGACCCGTTCGGCGACCGCCAGCTCAGCCGGCGACGGCTCGCGGGCGGTGATGTTCTCCTCGATGTAGAGCGCCCCGCCGTCCACCGGGTGCCGGGTGTCCGGCTGCAGCAGCGGGCCCTTGCGGATGGCGTGGCTGAACACCCCGTCGAAGAAGATCAGCGCGGTCTCGCCGGCGCTGTCCACGGCGTCCAGGTAGGGCTGGACCAGCACCGTCCGGCCG
>DASZEI010000500.1:0-7397 GCA_035940975.1 Jatrophihabitans sp.
GCGAGCGCGGAGCCCGGCTGGGACAGTGCGGTGGGCACGAGCGAATGCTAGAGAATTCCGGCCTTGGTCATCATCTGGACGACCTCGGGACCGTTGAGCTTGGCTTCGTCGATGTCGGGCTCACCCAGTTCGGCCAGCGGCTTGAGCGCGGGGTGGGCGGCGACCTCGCTGCCGACCGGGTACTCGAACGAGGTGCCGCTTGTGAGGATCTGCTGGCCGGACTTGCCGGTGACGAACTTCAGGAACTTCTGGGCGGCCTCGGCATGCTTGCTGGACTTCAGCACGCCGCCGCCGGACAGGCTCACGAAGGCGCCGGGGTCCTGGTTGCCGAAGTAGTGCAGCTTGGTGTTGTTGCTGTTCTCCTTGGTCTTGGACTGGTCGCCGGCCCAGTAGTAGTGATAGATCACTCCACCGTCGAGCTGGCCGGCGTTCACCGCCTTCATCACCGCGCTGTTGCCCTTGTAGGGCTCGGCGTTGGTCTTCATGGCATCGAGCCAGGACTGGGTGGCCTCGGCGCCCTTGAGTTCGAGCATCGCGCTGACGATCGCCTGGAAGTCGGCGCCTGACGGCGAGGCGCCCCACTTGCCCTTCCACGTCGGATCGGCCAGCTCCATGATCGAGGTGGGCAGCTGCGCCTCGGTCAGCTTGCTGGTGTTGTAGATGAACACCGTCGAGCGCGCGGCGATGCCGACCCACTTGCCGGTGGACGGCTGGTACCGGGACGGCACCTGGTCCAGCGTCGACTTCTCGACGTCGGCGAACAGGCCGGCGTTCTCCACCACTGTCATGGCCGGGGAGTTCTCGGTGAGGAAGACGTCGGCCGGGGAGGCGCTGCCTTCCTGCTTGATCTGGTTGGCCATCTCGAAATCGTCGCCGTTGCGCAGCGCGACCTTGATGCCGGACTCCCTGGTGAAGGCGTCGGCCCACTCCTTGGTCAACGACTCGTGCTGGGCGTTGTAGACGGTCAGCGTGACGTCGCCGGCCTTCGCACCGGCAGCGGCATCGTCAGCCTCGCCGGACGAGTCGGAGCCACAGCCGGCCACCGCAAGTACTGTGGCAACCGCCGGGGCAAGGATCGCGACGCGCGTCGAACGGAACTTCATCAACCCTCCAAGTTAGGTAAGGCATACCTTAGTTAAGCCTCGCAGGAGGGGTCCACCCCGGGGTGTGCCCGGCCCAGATCGGAGGAGCCATGCGCCGCTTCGGCAGTGGTGACCGGGTCGTGTTGCGAACCGCGGTGCGCCGCGGTCGCCGGCACAAGTACGGCCGGGTCAAGCTGCGCAAGGGCACGTCCGGACGGGTGGCGCAGCGGCACACCAAGCGGGGTAAGCCGCCGCGCTATGACGTCCAGGTCAGGCGCCGCGGAAAGTCCGTCAGGGTTGCGAGGGTGCCGGCCGCCTCGCTGCGCCGCCCGATCAGCCCACTGGCCGCCGTCCTGGCGATCCTCACCGTGCTGCTGGTCATCGGATACCTGACGCGGCACGCCTGAACGCCTCGCGGCAGCCATTCGCCGGAGTTGGCCCGACGTGCAACAAATCGCCCCGTCGTGCGTCCTTAGCTGCGTAGCGTGTGCCGAGGCGACGAGGTGGGCCCGTGATGGAAGAGATGGCAGTCCGGCCTGACGTCGGCCGGCAGTCGCCGGATCCGGTGGACGACAGCCGCTTCGATGTGCTCTACCGGGCTCAGTGGTGGCCGATGCTCCGGCTGGCGCAGGGCCTGGTCGATGACGTCAGCTCCGCCGAGGACGTCGTCCAGGACGCCTTCGCCGGCCTGTATCGCAACCCGGCCGCCCTGGTCGAGCCCGGCGCGGCGGCCAGGTACCTGCGGGCCAGCGTCGTCAACGGCGCCCGGTCCGCGCTGCGCCGGCGCCGGACCGTCCGGGCCTGGCTCGGGCAACTGCGCCCGGCCGAGGATGCGCCGGCGGCCGACGAGCCGTCGCTGCGCTCGGCCGACCAGGAGGCGGCCCGCCGGGCGCTGGCCGCCCTACCCGGCAGGCAGCGCGAGGTGCTGACCCTGCGATTCCTCGCCGACCTCAGCGATTCCGAGATCGCCGACGCCACCGGCATGACGGCCGGCAACGTCCGCTCCGCCGCCAGCCGCGGCCTGGCCACCTTGCGCGCCACCCTGGGAGGGCTCTCATGACCGACCTCGACACCACCATCAAGGACCTGATCAACTCCGCCGTCGACCGCGAGCTTGCCGACCACCGCGCCGCGCCGCCGTTCGATCGCTCGGCGGTGGCCGACCGGCCCGGCCCGGCTTCGGCGGTACGGCTCTGGAGCGTCCCGTTGCTGGCGGCCTCGATAGCGGTGCTGCTGGCAGTCGGCGCGATGCTGGCCATCACGCTGAACCGCGACCAGTCCTCGAACCACGTCAGCGACCCGGCCGGCCCGACGCCCTCGCTGTCGCTGTCGCGGTCCATCAATCCCGACCTGGAAGCGGCAGCCCGCGCCTACGCCGAGGCGGTGGCCGGCGCCGCGCCGGACCCGAGCAAGCTGGCTGGCGTCTCGGTCAGCCCGATCTCGGCCGCGGACGCCGTCCGCTACAAGAACGGCAGCGTATTGAGGGCCGAGGGCCCCGAAATCGCCAACCCCCGACCGGGCAAGACCTACTCCTTCACCATGAGTTACCTTGCCGGTCCGGGCGAGCCGACAGCCGTCGTGTCGATCGAATTGCGAGACGTCGCCTCCGGGAGCTGCCCACAACCCTTCCTGGCCCGGCCGGCTTACACCTATCGGATCCGGTGTCAGGTGACCTTTCTGGCCAGCGCGGCCGGCGAGGCAACGCTCTCGATTCGAAGCCTGGCCGGCGTGTCGTCCGCTACGGCGAATCTTGTCGACCCGGCCAAGTACCCGTCACCCACGTCGACCAGCTCGGCGGCTCAGGAGTACTCCGAGGCGCTCGCCGGTGCCCCGGAGGCAAGTACCGTGGCCGGTGTCTCAGAGCGGCCGGCCACCGCCGACGAGGTCCGGGAAGGCGAGGGTATCGGGACCCTGGAGAGTCCCGTCGTCCAACCGGAACGGGGCCGGAGCTACCCCATGACCTTCTCCTACGTCCCGCGCTCGGACGGGCCTGCCGTCTCGGTCCTGACCTTCAAGTTCGAAGACGTCACAGCCGGCCGCTGCCCTCGCGCATTCCGGATTCGGCCGGGTCATGCCTACCGCATCTCCTGCCAGGTGACGTTCCGGCCCGGCGCCGTCGGCAAGGGCTACTACCTGGTGAGAGGACCGCAGGGCGTGGAAACGATGGGGATCACTCTCAGCTTGCCGTGACCCAGCGGGCCCGCGCCATTCCAGGGGTTGGTCAGATGCCGGGGACGTCGGCGGCGCGCAGGGCCAGCGCCATGAAGGCGTCGGCCCGCCGCTGATCGCTGGTCCGGTGCTCGAAGCGGCCGCGTGCCATGGCCTCGGCGTCCATCAGGATCAGCTCGGCCTCGACCCGCATCAGGGCCCGGATCAGCGCGCAGTTCTCCGGCAGGTCCATGTTCAACCGGACCACCCCGTCGGTGGCCGGTGACAACCTGGCCTCCAGGAGTGCCGCGATCAGCTCGTCGCGTCGTTCTCCCGCCACGAGGTCTGCACCGTAGTCGTTCATGCGGCGAAGCCTAGGCTCGTCCGCCCACGAAAGGCAGCGAAATGGCCAACCGCGACGGCTGCCCAGCGAGACTGCCGGCTGCCGGACGCCCACCGTGACGGACCCCTCGCAGCCGGTCAGCGCCGGGGTCAGTGCAGGCAGAACTCGTTGCCTTCCGGGTCCTGCAGCGTGATCCCGAAGTGGTCCAGGCCGTCCTGGTCGAGTTCGCCCAGCTGCCGGGCGCCGGCCCGGACCAGCCGCTGCGACTCGGCCCGGATCCGGCGCCGGCGCTCCTCGATCGGGGTCCGGCGGCCGCCGCCGACCTCCAGGTCCAGGTGCAGCCGGTTCTTGAGCTGCTTGGCCTCGGGCACCTTCTGGAACCAGATCCGGGGCCCCCGGCCGTCCGGGTCGATGACCGAGTCGCAGAAGTCATCGCCGGCCTGCGAGTCGGCCTGGAGCTCGTCCTCGGGCACCCCGATGCCGCGCAGGTACTCGTACCAGCTGGAAAAGCCGGCCGGTGGCGGCTCGGGCACGTAGCCCAGCGCCTCGCACCAGAACCGCACCAACCGGGCCGGCTCGAGGCAGTCGACGGTGACCTGGAATTCGGTGGCCATGGCGTCTCCGGAATCGACGACAGGAATCGGACGCGGGCTGCTCAGCCCCGGCTCAGTACTTTTCCAGATGGGCGCAGCTGGTCAGGCCGTACTCGCTGAGGTAGGACACCGTGTCGAGGCTGTGGTCGGGCAGGGCCGTCAGGGCGTTGGCGTCGGCCTCCACCTTCGCCGCGTCATGGGCGTTGGCGTCCTTCACCATCTGCTGGGCGACCGGCTTGAACGCGGCGTAGTCGGCCCGCTTGACATCCAGCCAGTTCTTCTCCAGTTCGGCCCGCTCCGCCGTCCTGGCGACCAGCGCCTCGGCGTGCGAGATCAGGACCGGCAGCACCCGCAACGTTCCGGTCAGGTTGGTGTTGATCGCCGCGAAGTCGGAGGCGCCGGTGGGCACCGGCAGCGCTTGGAGTTGGGCATCCACGGCCGAGCACAGCGCGTTCATGTCGATCAGGAAGTCGGGCTTGGACAGCACGCCGCGCGGCGTACCGGCCGAGGTCGAGGCGAAGGCCGGCACCGACGGTCCGACAGCGCTGCTAGGCGCCGAGCTCGAGGACGCCGAGCCGGACGGCGACGAACTGGACGGCGATCCGGCCGGCGCGGCCGCCTTCGGGGACGAGCCGCCGCAGCCGGCCAGCAGCAGGCCCAGCAAGGCCAGCCACGGCGCAGCAGCGGTCTTGGTCATGGCGCGTTCTCCCTACGGTTCGGCGGAGCCCCATTCTGCACCCCGCCGGGGGTTCGGTCCGTCGGCGCCGCCTGCCAGGCTGGTTGGCGGGGCTGCCCGGCAGCCGACTCCGGACCGCTCAGGCGGTGACCGGCCCGGACAGGTCCCAGCCCGCGACGTTCATCCGCCGGTGCAGGTCCCGGCGGTGCACCGGCTCGCCGCACTCCGTGCAGGTCCAGGCGCCGCGCAGCACGTGGTCGCGGTGCAGCAGCGTGATCGGCGGCGAGTCGACCGCCCACTCATCGCCCCACTGCAGCAGCGCCTCCAGCACCGGCGCCAGCGCCCGCCCGGCCGGCGTCAGGTGGTAGTCCGAGCGGGGCGGTGCCTGCTGGTACTGGCGCCGTTCGAGCACGCCGGCCTCGACCAGCACCTTCAGCCGGGCGGCCAGCCGGTCCCGCGGCGCGCCGGTGTTGCGCGCGATCTCGCTGAACCGCCGGTTGCCGAACATCACCTCGCGCACCGCCAGCAGCGACCAGCGGTCCCCGACCAGCTCCAGGGCGGCGGCGGCCGAGCAGGGCCGACCAGGCAGGGCGGTCGGATCGATCCGGGGCGTGTCGACGGTTGTCATGATTCAAGGTTGGCATATCAAACCGACTACCGCTACTGTCTCGGTCATAACGGTAGGGAAATCAAACTGACTGCGCAGCACGCAACTACGACCGCGACCGCACAGCGCGGGAACCACGACCAGACAGGTCAAGGAACGAAAGGTGGAAGTCGATGGATCTTCGAGGCAGCGTGGCCCTGGTAACCGGGGCAGCCGGTCCGATCGGGGCGGCCGTCAGCACCCGGCTGGCTTCGCTAGGGGCGTCGGTGGCCGTGCTCGACCGCCGGCCGGCCGCCGTGGCACATCAGATCACCGGCTCCGGCGGCCACGTGCTGGCGCTCACCGGCGACCCGGACGACCCCACCGCGGTACGGGCGGCCGTCGGGCGGCTGCTGACGGCGTGGGAGCGCATCGACATCGTGGTCATCCCCAGCCCGGGCACCGGCATCGCCGGCGTGGGCAGCGTCGCGCAGGCGGTGGCCGGGTTCCTCCCGGAAGCCGCCCGCACCGGCTCCCGGGGAGTCGCGGACCTGGTAGTGATCGACGGTGCCGGTGCACCCGACCGGTTCCAGGTGGCGGCCGAGCAGTCGGTCGAGGCATTCTGCGACAGCCTGCGGCAGGAACTCGCCGGGCAGCCGGTACGGGTCGAGCTGGTCCGATCCGCCGCGGTGCGGAACGACCCGGCCGGCGACGGCACCCAGCACGTCACCGAGGAGGTCGTGCGGCTGATCGGACGTCCGGCAGCTGCCGTGCTGGCGGCCCGAGCGGCCGGCTGAGGCCTAAGCTGGCAGCCATCATGGCCGCCGCTGGATTCGCCCTGTTCGACACCGCGATCGGCTGCTGCGCGCTCGGCTGGACCGAGGCCGGCATCGTGGACGTGAACCTGCCCGAGGCGAGCCCGGACCGGACCCGGCGCCGGATCGCCGGCCGGCTGGCCGGCAGTCGCGAGCAGCAACCGCCGGCCCCGGTGCGGCAGGCCATCGAGCGGATCGTGGCGCTGTTCGACGGCTCCGGCGACGACCTGGCCGACATCGAGCTCGACCTGTCCGGCGTGCCGGAGTTCCCCCGCGCCGTCTACCGGGTCACTCGCGGTATCCGGCCCGGAACGACGCTGTCCTACGGGGCGATCGCCACCGAGCTGCAGCTGCCGGGCGCGGCCCGGGCGGTCGGCCGGGCGCTGGGGCACAATCCCTGCCCGATCATCGTGCCGTGCCACCGGGTGCTGGCCGCCGACGGGTCGATGCACGGCTTCTCGGCCAACGGCGGGGTGGCCACCAAGCGGCGGATGCTGCAGCTGGAAGGCGCGCTGCCGGCCGACGAGCCCACGCTGTTCTGAGCACCCCGGCTCGTACCGCGGCGCAGTGATCGGCCCTAGCCTGGTGCGATGCTCAGCCCCTTGCTCCTGATCTGTGGAAGTGTCCGGACCGGGTCCAGCAACGCCGCGGTGCTGCGGACCGCCGGCCGACTTGCCCCGCCCGGTGTCGCGGTGGCCAGTTACGACGAGCTCGCGACGCTGCCGCACTTCAATCCCGATGACGACGGCGAGAACCCGCCCGCCACCGTCGCCGAGCTGCGACGCCGGCTGGGCGAGGCCGGCGCGCTGCTGTTCAGCACGCCCGAGTACGCCGGAGCGCTGCCGGGTTCGTTCAAGAACCTGCTCGACTGGTCGGTCGGTGGCGGCGAGATGTCCGGCAAGCCGGTGGCCTGGATCAACTGCTCGTGGGCACCCACCGCCGCGGCCGGCGCCTACGCCGAGCTGCGGACGGTGCTGACCTACACCGACTCGGTGATCATCGAGCCGGCCTGCCTGCAACTGCCGGTGACGCGCGCCGACATCGGCCCGGACGGCCTGGTGGCGGATCCGGCGAGCCGGGACCGGCTGGCAGCGGCGGTGGCAGCACTGGTCACTGCCGGGGAGAGCAGCTGACCGAGGCCTACCGGAGGACGG
>DASZEI010000501.1:0-2571 GCA_035940975.1 Jatrophihabitans sp.
CAGCCGCGCCAGTTCCATCGTGACCGCCGCCCCGCCGCAGTGGCCCCAGAGGATGATCGGCAGGTCGGCGCCTGGAAGAACTGCCTCGATCTCGGCGATCGCCCGGCGCGCCGCCTCGGCGATGCCGACGAACTCGCCGTCCGAGAGCGGGGCGTGCCCGGGCAGCTCCATGCCCCACACCGCGATCTCGTCGCTCAGCTGCGCCATCGAGTCGGCCAGCGGCTTGAAATTGATCGGATGCCCGCACGGGTAGGGAACGCAGATCAGCGCGCAGCGGGCGCCGGCGACGGTCGGCGACAGCAGGTGCAGCACCTCCTCCTGGGGTTGCTGGTGCCGCTCGGCCAGCCGGGCCAGCTCGCCGAGCCGGGGAGAACGGGTCAGATCGCTCAGGGTGACCAGGCCGTCGAGCTCCAGCACGACCCGCAGCGCGGACAGCGAGTTGCCGCCGAGGTCGAAGAAGTCGGCGGAGGCTCCGATCTGCTCGATGGGCAGTCCCAGCACCTGCCCCCAGACCGTGGCGATGGCGTGCATCGTCGACTGCGACGCCACGCCGGCCGGCTCGGCGGCAGCGACCAGTACCGCCGGCGTGGTGCTGGCCGCTTCGCCGATCAGCGCCAGGTCCTCGGCGGCCAGCAGCACTCGGGCGGTGTGGGGCGCGGTGGGCTCCTCGGCCATCAGCTCCAGCACCCGGACGAAGTACCCACCGATCCGGTCGATCTGGGCCTGGTCGTAGAGGTGGCTGTGGTAGTGCAGGCACAGCCGCAGCTCGTCGTCGAAGAAATGCCGGGAGAACTCGGTCCGGAAGACGAATTCGGTCTCGGAGTCCACCCGCATCTCCAGCAGCGAGAACTCCGGCAGCTGCTTGAGGTTCTTCAGCAGGTAGAAGTGGGTGAAGTTGAACGTGGTGTCGAACAGCACCCGCTGGGTGCCGAGGTCCTGCTTCATCTTGGCCATCGGGTAGCGCCGGTGCGGCAACAGCTCCAGCTCCGCCCGGTACACCTGCCTGATCAGGTCGGCCCAGGAGCCGGCACCGAGGGGGATCTTGAACGGCAGGCTGTTGAGGTGCAGGCCCAGCGTGGTCTCGGCGCCCGGCAGCTCCGGCCGGCCGCTGTGCTCGTAGCCGGTGGTGACCTCCGGGCGTCCCGACACCAGCCCGAGCACCTTGACATGAGCGGCCAGCAGCACGTCCTTGAACGGCACCGACAGCGAGTCCGCGAGCGCGCTGATCCGCTGGGTGAGCCCGCTGGGCAGCGGCACGTCGCGCAGCACCACCCGGAAGTCGTCGGTGTCCACCGCACCCGGCCGGCGCGGCACGTTCGTCGACTCCGAACCGTCCAGGACCCGCATCCAGAAGTCCCGGGACTCCGGCGAGCGCAGCGCCTCCCGCTCCAGGCCGATGAAGTTGCGCAGGTGGTTGTCCACCTGGGCGACGCCATCGGTCAACTCGGCGCCGGTGCCTTCGCGTAGCTGGTAGTACAGCTGGAACAGCTGGGTGTGCAGCAGGCTGATGCTCCAGCCGTCCAGCGCGGAGTTGTGCTGGCTGACGGTGTAGCGGTACTGCTCGTCGCTGAGAACCTGCACGTGCAGGGTAACCAGTTCGCCCCGCTCCCAGTCGAATCGGCGGGCCTTCTCAGCTGCCAGCCACCGCTCGTGCCAGGCCGCCTGCGCCTGCGGGTCCAGCTGCCGCAGGTCCGCAATCGACAGCGGCGGGCGCACCTGCCGGTGCACCACCTGGAGGAACTCGCTATAGCCGGTGAGGTGGTAGCTGGTGCGCAGGATCGGGTGGCGCAGGCTCAGCAGCCGGACGGCTTCGGTGAACGCCTCGGCGTCGAAGGTTCCGCTGATCGAGTAGCTGAGCACGTCGTGGTACTGGCCGAGGCCGCCGGTGATCTCGGTCTGGAAGATCAGGCCGGCCTGCAGCATCGACAGCGGGTAGGCGTCCTCGGCGTCGGCGGGCAGTTTCGCGCGGTCCTCGGCCGAGATCAGTTCGAACGGGCCGAAGCCACCGCGCGCTGCCACGTCGGCCTGCTCGTCCGCGGCGTCGGCCTCGATGCTCTCGGCGAGCGCGGCGATGGTCTGGGACCGGAACAGCTGGGCGAAGGTGTAGTCCAGGCCGGCGGCGCGCGACTTGGCCAGCACCTCGACGAAGTGGATGGAGTTGCCGCCCAGGGCGAAGAAGTTGTCGTGCACGCCGATCCGGTCCTTGCCGAGCACCTCGCGCCAGATCCGGGCCAGGGTCTGCTCGGTGGCCGTCCGCGGCTCGACATGGCTGCCGGTCCTCGCGCGCAACGCCTCCGGTCCGGCGAGCCACGCCCGATCGAGTTTCCCGTTGGGCGTCAACGGCAACTCCGGCAGCGCCAGGATCCGGCCGGGCACCTCGTGCTCGGGCAGCGCCGCTCGCAGGTGCTGCTTCAGGGCGGACTCCGGCACCTGCTCGCGCAGCACCACGAAGCCGCGCAGTGAGGTCTGCCAGCCGTCGTCGACCGCGACCACGGCGGCGTCGGCCACCCCGGGGTGGGTGCGCAACCGCTCCTCGATCCCGCCGGGCTCGACCCGGAACCCGCGCACCTT
>DASZEI010000502.1:0-4605 GCA_035940975.1 Jatrophihabitans sp.
TGCTCGGGTGCGCCACGATCTCGGAGATCGGCAGCCGCTGCCCGAACTCCTCGTCGATGGCATGGGCCAGCTTGATGGCCGAGATCGAGCTGCCGCCGACGTCGAAGAAGCTGTCCCGGATGCCGATGTCGGGCTGCAGCAGCAGCCGTTCCCAGATCTTGTAGAGGGTCAGCTCGACATGATCGCGCGGGCTGGTCTGGTTGACCTGCATCGGGCCGTCGGCCAGCGCCTGGCGCAGCAGCGCGGCCCGGTCGAGCTTGCCGTTGGCGGTCATCGGTAGCTCCGCCAGCTCCACGAACACCGCCGGGATCATGTAGCCGGGCAGCCGCCGCGACAGGGCCTCGCGCAACTCGGCCGGCTGGTGGGTCGGTGCCTCGCCCCGCGCGATGGCAGCCACCAGCCGCGGCTCGCCGCCGCTCCGGTCGAGCAGCACGGCCGCCTCGCGCACCCCGGGCTGCTCGCGTAGCACCGCCTCCACCTCGCCCAGCTCCACCCGGAAGCCGCGCAGCTTGACCTGGTGGTCGCGCCGGCCGGCGTAGCTGATGGTGCCGTCGGGCAGCCGGCGGCCCAGGTCGCCGGTGCGATACATCCGCTCGCCGGCCACGAACGGGTCGGGCACGAACCGCTCGGCGGTCTGGCCGGGCCGACCCAGGTAGCCGCGCGCCACCCCGGCGCCGCCGATGTAGATCTCGGCCGCCACCCCGAGCGGCACCGGCTGCAGCCGCTCGTCCAGCAGGTAGATGCGGGTGTTGGCCAGCGGCCGGCCGATCGGGCACTGCCGGGCCAGCGGCTGCGGCTCCAGGTAGGCGCTGCTGTAGACGGAGGTCTCGGTCGGGCCGTAGCCGTTGAGGATCCGCAGCCCCGGCAGCACCTCGCGCATCCGGTGCAGGGCCAGCTCGGGCAGCGGCTCCACCCCGACCAGCAGCTGCCGCAGCGCCAGGCCGGCCAGGCGCTCGGCGGGCGCCTCGTCGATCCAGTGCACGAAGGCCGGCGGCAGGTAGGCCTGCGCGATCCGGTGCTCGCGCAGCCAGTCCATCAGCGCCTCGGGATCGGCCCGCAGCTGCTCGGGCACCAGGTGCAGGGTGCCGCCGGTGGTCAGCGGCAGCAGGATCTCCTGCACCGAGACGTCGAATCCGATGCTGGACCACAGCGCCGCCGCAGCGCCGGGCACCGGGCCCAGCCGGGCCAGCCAGTGGTCGAGCAGGTTGGTGATGGCGGCGTGGCTGACCGCCACCCCTTTGGGCCGGCCGGTGGAGCCGGAGGTGTAGATCGTGTACGCCAGGTTGGCGGGCCGGATCCGGACGCCGGGGGCGTCCTCGTGCCGGGCTTGCGCCTCGACCGCCGCGAGTTCCAGCCAGTCGGTGCCGGTCGGCGGCGAGCCGGTCACGGTCGAGCCGGTCACGGTCGAGCCGGTGGGAGCGGAGTCGGCCGAGTCGGTCAGGACCAGCGCCGGCCGGGCGTCGGCGACCATGCCGGCCAGCCGCTCGGCCGGCAGCGCCTCGTCCAGTGGAAGGTAGCCGGCGCCGGCCTTGAGGATGCCCAGGATGCCGACCGCCAGCTCGACCGAGCGTCGCACGTGCAGGCCGACCAGTTGGTCCGGCCGGACGCCACGGCTGATCAGGGCGGTCGCCAGCCGGTTCGCGCGGCGTTCCAAGCCGGCATAGTCCAGTTGATCGGTGCCGTCCAATTGCCCGGTGCCGTCCAATTGATCGGTGCCGTCCAATTGCCCGGTGCCGCTGCGGACCGCGAGCCGGTCCGGGTGGCTGCGGGCCGCGGCCTCGAACCGCTCCACCAGGTTCGCCGGGCCCGTCGGCGGCTGCCCGGTGGCGTTGCAGTCATAGATCTCGTACTGCCGCTCGGCGGCGCTGAGCAGCTCCAGCTCCCCGATCGGCCGGGCCGGATCCGAGCCGACCTGCTCCAGCAGCCGCAGGTAATGAGACGCCATCCGGGCGATCGTCGCGGGGTCGAACAGGTCGCTGTCGTACTCGAAGCTCAGTTCCAGCTCACCGGCGCGCTCGGTCACCTCCAGCGACAGGTCGAACCGGGCCGCGCCGGTGCTGGTGTCCAGCGGTCGCAGCGCCAGGTCGGGCAGTTCCAGCTGGCCCAGCGGCATGTTCTGCAGCACCAGCATCACCTGGAAGAGCGGTGAGTAGCTGGCATGCCGCTCGGGATGAAGCGCCTCGACCAGCTGCTCGAAGGGCTGGTCGGCGTGGGCATAGGCCTCCAGCACCCGGTCCCGCACCTCGCGCAGCAGCTCGGCGAAGGACTTCGGGGCGGACAGCCGGTTGCGGATCACCACGGTGTTGATGAAGTGCCCGATCAGGTCCTCGACGTCGCTGTGGTTGCGGTTGGCGAACGGCGTCCCGACGCAGACGTCGTCCTGGCCGCTGTAGCGCCACAGCAGCACCGACAGGCTCGCCATCAGCGTCATGAACAGCGTCGCGTCGCCGGCCCGGCTCACCGCGTGCAGCCCGGCCAGGGTCTCGGCATCGGCCGTCACGCACAGCCGCTCGCCGCGGAAGCGCTGGGTGGCCGGCCGCGGCCGGTCGGTGGGCAGCGACAGCAGGGTCGGCGCGTCGGCGAGCGCGGCCCGCCAGTACTCCAGCGCAGCATCGGTGGAGTGCCGGCCTTGCCACAGCGCGTAGTCCGGGTACTGGACGGCCAGTTCCGGCAGCGGCGACGGCTGGTCGCGCAGGTAGGCGGCGTACAGCGCGCCCACCTCGTGTACCAGGATCCCGATCGACCAGCCGTCGGCGACGATGTGGTGGACGTTGAGCAGCCAGCGGTACTGCCCGGCGGCCAGCTTGAGCAGGCTGGTGCGCAGCAGCGGGCCGGTGGCCAGGTCGAACGGCGCCCGGGCGTCCTCGTCGGCGAGCTGCCGAGCCCGCTCCAGCCGCTCGCCGGCCGGCAGGCCGGACAGGTCGATCAGCGGCATCGGCACCGGGGCGGCGGGACGCACCAGCTGGCACGGCTCGCCGTCGACGAGTCCGAACACGGTGCGCAGCGACTCGTGCCGGCAGACCACCTCGTCCAGCGCCCGGCGCAGCACCGGCAGGTCCGGCTCGCCGCTGATGTCGAACGCGGACGGGTTGTTGTAGAAGGGGTTTCCGGGCGAGAGCTGATCGAGGTACCAGAGCTGGCGCTGCGAGGAGGACAGCGGCAGCGGCCCGTCGCTGGCCGGCCGGCGCGGGATCCGGTCGCCGGCCGGCCCGGTCTGGCTGCCGGTCAGGATGGCGATCAGCTCCTGCTTGTGCCGCTGGAGTTCGGCCAGCCGGTCCGGCGTCAGGAAGCCCTTCGGCGCGGTGCACTTCAGCTTGCCGTCGCTCACCTCCAGGCCGACGGCATGGTGGCGGAACAGCTCCAACAGCTCGTAGGCGTTCATAGCTCGACCTGTTCCATCTCGACACCGTCCAGCTCGATGTCGCTCAGCCGCAGCCCGGCCAGCTCGGTGCTGCCGCCCGCCTGCTCGGTGCCACCCCCGGCCGGCTCGGTGCCACCGCCAGCCGGGGCATCGGCCGCCTGCTCGGCCGGTCGGGGTGCGCGCACGCCCCCCACCATCGAGTAGATCAGCCGGTGGGTCGGGCTCAGCTCCAGCAGCGGATCCAGCTCGGCGGCCTCCACCGAGCCGATGCCGCACAGCCCCAAGCCCTGCTCGGGCGCGGCCATGGTCAGCAGCTGGGCCATCGCGCCGGCCTCGACCTGGCAGAAGCCGAGGCTCTCGGACCCGTACAGCGGCTCGATGGCCGCCAGGTCGGCGACCAGGAACAGCGCGAAGGCCGCCGCCTCGAACACCGGCCGGTTGACGAAGTAGTCGTAGGCGTCCGGGCTGAGGGTGCGCCCCACCCCGACGGCGACCAGCCGGTGCGCGCTCGGGTCGTAGTAATAGGCACCGCCCGGCACGCCGGCCACCCGGTCGGGTTTGAGGTAGAGGTAGGTCTGCACCGGGTAGCTGCTGCCCGCCGAGCCGTAGAGGTACTTGGGACGGCCGTCCAGTTCGCGCTGGGACAGCCACGCCAGCAACCCGGCCAGCGACCCGATCGGGACCGGTTCGGTACGGAACTGCCGTACCGAGCGCAGCTCGGCATAGCGACGGCCGAAGCCCGGATCGGTGGGGGCGGCCAGCGCGACGGTGGCCGCGCCGCTGCCGATGCTGCGCAGTCCCAGCCCGGCGGCCTTGAACTGCTGGCGGGCCTGCGGATCTTCCACCACGTCCGCCTCGACGCCGGCGGCGGCGCCGGTGGCGGCCTCGGCCGGTGTCGCGCCGGCCGGTGTGCGCTGCGCCTGGGCGGCCGCGTCCGCCGAGGCCTGCGCAGCCTGTTCGGCGCAGTGCCGGCGATACATCCCGAGCAGCTCGGTCAGGGTGGGCTTGCGCATCAGCTGCGCCAGCTGCGGGCGGAAGCCCAGCTCGCTGGACAGCGCGTTGGCGATCCGGACGACATCGATCGAGGTGGCCCCGAGCTGGAGCAGGTTCGCACCGGCCGCGATGCCCGGCTGGCCGAGGACGCCCTCGACGATGGCCACCAGCCGGGACTCCGCGGGTGACCGCACCGCGGCCTCGTCGGCCGGCCCGCTCGCCGGCCCGGGCTCAGCCAACCGGCTGCGATC
>DASZEI010000503.1:0-2201 GCA_035940975.1 Jatrophihabitans sp.
CTGCACGGTAGTCGCCGGTTGGCCGGTCGTCAGCGGCTGCGCGGTACCCTCCGGCTGGCCGGTTGTCAGCGGCTGCGTGCTACTCACCGGCTGCGTGCTACTCACCGGCTGCGTAGTACCGGCCGACTGGCCGGTAGTCACCGGTCGTCCGGTAGTCACCGGCTGGGGGCTATCCGCCGGCTGCGGCGTCCGGGCAGCCGGCCCGACCGGATCCCGCACCGGCTGCCCGGGCGGGGCGAAGGACAGCGCGACATCGCCGATCAGGCCCAGGCACAGCGCCAGCACCAGCCAGCCGTGCACGCCGGAATGCCGGGGCTGCGCGGTTAGCGCCGCGGCCAGCAGGGCCAGCAGCACGGCCGGCTTGGCGCACCGCTCCAGCACTCGTGATCCGGCCGCAACCGCCGCCCAGTCGAGTACGGCAAGGAGGGCGGCGACGGCCACCCAGACCCACCCGGCGGCTGTCATTGGCGCCACCATAGCCAGCTACGGGTCAAGCGAGCGCTATGTTGGCGCTACAACACGGCTCCCGGATTGAGAATGCCGAGCGGGTCCAGCGCGTGCTTGATCCGGTGCGTCAGCGCCATCACGTCCGGGCCGAGCTGGTCGGGCAACTGGGCCTTCTTCAGCCGACCGACGCCGTGCTCGCCGGTGATCGTTCCCTCCAGCGAGATGGCCAGCGCCATGATCTCGGTGAAAGCGGTGGCGGCCCGCGCGGTCGAGGCCGGATCGCGGGCGTCGTAGACGATGATCGGGTGGGTGTTGCCGTCCCCGGCATGGGCCACGGTGGGAATCTCTACGTCGTTGCGACGTGCGATTTCGGCGATGCCCGCCAGCAGTTCGGGTAGCCGGGGCACCGCCACCCCGACGTCCTCGAGCATCAGCGAGCCGCGCCGCTCGATCGCCGGGAACGCCGCCCGCCGGGCCATCGCGAAGGCTTCGCCCTCGGCCGGGTCGGCGGTGTCGAACACCTCGTCGGCCCCGCAGGCGGCACAGGCCTCGGCGATCACCGCGATCTCGGCCGCGGCGCCCGTCCCGGCGTCGGACTGGGCGACCAGCAAGGCGCCGGCCGTCCGGTCCAACCCCATCGACAGGTAGTCCTCGACGGCGTTGATCGAGGCCCGGTCCATCAGCTCCAGCATCGCCGGCCGGGCGACCCGGCTGATCCGCACCACCGCCTCGGCGGCCGCCGGCACGCTCGGGAACAGCGCTACCAGGGTGCTCGGGGGCAGCTGGGCCGGCACCAGCCGCAGCACCGCCCGGGTGATCACCCCCAGCGTCCCCTCGCTGCCGACGAACAGCTTGATCAGCGACAGCCCCGCCACGTCCTTGAGCCGGGCGCCGCCCAGGCTGATCGCGGTGCCGTCGGCCAGCACCACGTCCAGGCCCAGCACGTAGTCGGTGGTCACGCCGTACTTGACGCAGCACAGCCCGCCGGCGTTGGTGGCGATGTTGCCGCCGATCGAGCAGATCTCGAACGAGGACGGGTCCGGCGGGTACCACAGGCCGTGCTCGCGGGCGGCCGCCTTCACCTCGGCGTTCAGCGCCCCCGGTTCCACGACGGCCACCCGGTAGTCCGGGTCGATCCGGACCGCGCGCATCCGGTCCAGGCTGATCACGATGCCGCCGGCCACCGCCGACGAGCCGCCGGACAACCCGCTGCCCGCGCCCCGGGGCACCACCGGGATCCGGTGCCGGCAGGCCCACCGCATCGTGGCCTGCACCTCGGCGGTGCTGCGTGGCCGTACCACCGCCAGCGGGATGCCGGCACCGGGGTCGCGGGCCCAGTCGTAGCGGTAGTTCTCGATCAACGCCGGATCGGTGACCAGGGCGTCGGCAGGCAGAACGGTTGCGAGCGTGTCGAGCGGGGTGGTCATGGTGCTTGATTGTGCCCAGCGTTTTGCGATTGCGCCGGTGCGGGAGACTTGCGGGTGTGGGTTATCTAGACGTGCAGTCGATCCGGCACCAGCTCTCCGACGGCCGGATGCTGCTCGAGAACGTCAGCTTCCGGATCGGTGAGGGCGCCAAGGCGGCCCTGGTCGGTGCCAACGGCGCCGGCAAGACGACCCTGCTGCGGCTGATCGCCGGCGACCTGGCTCCGCAGAGCGGCGCGGTGGCCCGCTCCGGCGGGCTGGGCGTGATGCGCCAGTTCATCGGCTCGGTGCGCGACGACACGACCGTCCAGCGCTTCCTCGTCGACCTCG
>DASZEI010000504.1:0-4157 GCA_035940975.1 Jatrophihabitans sp.
CGGGGTGAAGCTGTCCGACACCACCGACGTGCTCGCCGAGCGCCTGCACCTGGGCGCGGCCCTCGGCGGGCTGATCCTGCTGGCCATCGCGACCAACCTGCCCGAGATCGCGATCACGGTCAGCGCCGCACTGTCACATCACCTGGATGTGGCCGTCGGCAACATCCTCGGCGGCATCGCCGTCCAGACCGTGGTGCTGGTCGCCCTTGACGTGTTCGGCGTCCGGGTGCGCAAGCCGCTGACCTACCAGGCCGCCAGCCTGGTGCTGGTGCTCGAAGGCGCGCTGGTGGTGGCCGTGCTGCTCGTCGTGGTCGCCGGCGCCCAGCTGCCGCCGTCCCTGCTGCATGCCCGGCTCACCCCGGACGTCCTGATCATCGCCGTGGTGTGGGTGGTGGGGCTGTTGCTGATCAACCGAGCGAGCGGCAGCCTGCCCTGGGCCGACTCCGGCGACGCCCCGGACACCCAGCCGGAGCCAAGGGGCCACAGCCGGGCCAAGAAGGAAGCCACCGCCACCAGCAGCGGCACCAGCACCGGGCGGGCGGCGGCAGTGTTCGCCGTGGCGGCGCTGGCGACGCTGGTCACCGGTGTCACCATCGAGCGCAGCGGCGAGCAGTTCTTCGGTAACCTCGGCCTGTCCGGCGTCCTGTTCGGATCGACCGTCCTGGCGCTCGCGACCGCGTTGCCGGAACTGTCCACCGGCATCACCTCGGCCCGGCTGGGCGACTACCAGCTGGCGGTCGGCGACATCTTCGGTGGCAACGCCTTCCTGCCCGTGCTGTTCCTGCCCGCCACCCTGCTCGCCGGGCAGGCGGTACTGCCGTCCGCCGGCCGCAGCGACATCTACCTGACCGCCCTGGGCGCCCTGCTGACGATCACCTACATGGCGGGACTGATCTTTCGACCGCGCCGCCAGATCGCCCGGATGGGAGTGGACTCCATGGTGGTGCTGCTGCTCTACGTCCTCGGAATCATCGGGCTGGTGGCCTTGCAGTGACCCCTGCCCCGTCCCCGCCATGACGGCTCCAAGGACGGGATCGCGGCGCCCGGCGGCGTTACCATCGCTGCCATGACCGGCGGCGAACCCCTCATCCGGGACGCCGCCGAAACCGATGCCGCCCGCTGCGCGGCGATCTATGCGCCCTACGTCACCGAGACCGCGATCTCGTTCGAGACCGACCCGCCCACGCCGCAGGAGATGGCCCAGCGCATCAGCACCGCCGTCGGCAGCCATGCGTGGCTGGTGCTCGAGGACAGCGGCCGGGTCGTCGGCTTCGCCTACGGCGCCCCGTTCGCCCCCCGCGCCGGCTACCGGTGGTCCTGCCAGGTCAGCGTCTACCTCGAACACGGCCGACGCCGGACCGGCGGGGGTCGAGCGCTCTACGACGCGCTCATCACCCGGCTGGCCGAGCGGGGCTTTCGCACCGTGCTGGCAGGCATGACGTTGCCTAACGACGCCAGCGAGGGCCTGCACCGCGCGATGGGGTTCGAACCGGTCGGAACCTACCGGCGGATCGGCTACAAGCACGGCAGCTGGCATGACGTGGCCTGGGTCCAACGCAGCATCGGCGATGACGCGGAGCCGCCGGCCGAACCCCGCTGAGGGCGTCGGCGGGGTGTGGCATCGTGACCGGATGGCTCAGACTGCGGTGCACCGCCCGCGAAGCCCGGCGCAGGTCATCGTGCTCGCCTTCCTGGCGGTCACGGCGGTCGGCACCACGCTGCTCGCGCTGCCCGCGGCAACGGCCGGACCGGGGCGCGCCAGCCTCCACGAGGCCCTGTTCACCGCCACCGCAGCAGCGTGCGTCACCGGGCACCTGATCGTCGACACCGCGACGTACTGGAGCCCGTTCGGGCAGGTGGTCATCCTCGCGCTGCTCCAGATCGGCGGTTTCGGGATCATGACGCTGGCCTCGCTGCTGGGCATCCTGGTGTCGCGCCGGATGGGCCTGCGCACCCGCATCACGACGGCGGCCGAGACCCGCAGCATCGGCATCGGCGACGTCCGCCGGGTGCTCGCCAGCGTCGTCCGCATCACCTTGGCGTTCGAGGCGGTGACCGCCATCGTCCTGACCGCGCGCTTCTACTTCGGCTATCACGAGCCGGCGGGCCGCGCGCTCTGGCTCGGCAGCTTCCACGCGGTGTCGGCGTTCAACAACGCCGGCATCGCACTCTTCAGCGACAACCTGGTGGGATTCGTCGACGACCCTTGGATCTGCCTGCCGATCGCCTTCGCGGTGATTGCCGGCGGCCTCGGCTTTCCGGTGCTGCTCCAGCTGCGCAGGGACCTCGGCCACCCGCGGTTCTGGACGCTCAACACCCGGCTGGTGCTGGCCGCCACCCCCGTCCTGCTGATCAGCGGGACCGCCTTCATCACCGCGATGGAGTGGAACAACGAGGCCACCCTGGGCAAGCTGGACCCCGCCGGCCGGCTGCTGGCGGGGTTCTTCCTGTCGGTGATGACCCGCACCGCGGGTTTCAACAGCGTCGACATCGGTGCGCTGGATCAGGCGACCTGGCTGGGCATGGACGTGCTGATGTTCATCGGCGGCGGCCCGGCGGGCACCGCCGGCGGCCTGAAGGTCACTACCTTCGCGGTGCTGTTCTTCATCATCTACACCGAGGTACGCGGCGAGGGGGCGGTCAACGCCCTGGGCAAGCGGCTGCCCCGCTCGGTGCACCGCCAGGCGATCACCGTCGCCCTGATCGCGGTCGCGGTCGTGGTGGTCGCGACCCTCGCGCTGCTGATCATGACCGAGTTCAGCCTGGACGAGATCCTGTTCGAGGTCATCGCGGCCTTCTCGACGGCGGGCCTGAGCACCGGGATCACCCCCGACCTGCCGACCGCCGGCCAGCTCATCCTGGTGGTGCTGATGTTCCTGGGTAGGGTCGGACCGGTCACCCTCGCCTCCGCGCTGGCTTTGCGGCACACGACCAGGCTGTACGAACTTCCCAAGGAGCGACCCATCATTGGCTAGATCCGGATGGCTCAGCAAGTCCGCCGCCGGCTCCCGGCTGGCCGCGGCCGACTCGGTCGTGGTCATCGGCCTCGGCCGGTTCGGCACGGCCCTCGCGCTGGAGCTGATGGCTGCCGGCACCGACGTGCTGGGCATCGACAACGACGAGGACATCGTGCAGTCGCTCAACGGCCAGCTGACCCAGGTGGTGCGCGCCGACTCCACCAAGCAGGAAGCGCTGCGCCAGCTCGGCGTGCACGAGTTCGACCGGGCGGTGCTGGGGATCGGCACCGACATCGAAGCAAGCATCCTGACCGGGTCGTTGCTGGTGAACTTCCAGGTGCCCAACGTGTGGGCCAAGGCGATCAGCGAGGCCCACGGACGGATCCTCGAACAGCTCGGTGTCGGGCACGTGGTGTACCCGGAGCACGACATGGGCAGGCGGGTCGCCCACCTGGTGCGGGGGTCGATGCTGGACTACATCCAGTTCGAGGACGACTTCGCGATGGTCAAGACTGTGGCACCGGCCGAACTGGTCGGAAAGCGCCTGGGTGAGACCGGAGTGCGTACGCGCCACGGCGTCACCATCGTGGCGGTGCACCGCAAGGGTGAGGGCTTCACCTACGCCACCATGGACACCGTTCTGCACGAGGGGGACACGATCATCGTGTCCGGCCGCACCGCCGCCGCCGAACGCTTCGCCCAGCTCCGCTAGCGCTCAGCAGGCCGAGCTGGAAGGGACAGATGGAGTTCCACCCGATCGAACGCGCCCCGGGCGCCTTCCAGCAGTCGGTGACGTCCGGGCAGCTGGAGTCGCTGTGCCGGCGGGCGTTCGGGGCCGGCGTCCAGGTCGTCGCCGCCACCGAGCTGGGCCTCGGCGCCTACAACAGCACCTACGGGGTGGAGCTGGCCGGGCAGCCGCCGGTGATCCTGCGGGTGGCGCCCGAACCCGGCCGGCAGTACCGCATCGAGCGCGAACTGATGCGCAACGAGCACGCCACCGTCCCCTACCTCGCGGGCCTCGGCGCGCTGCTGCCACGCACGCTGGCCCTCGACTTCACCCACCAGCTGATCGGGCGGGACTACCTCTTCCAGACCCTGCTCGACGGGGTACCGGCCCCCGACGGCCTCGACCGGTACCCCCGGCCGGCCTGGGCGGGCTTCTACGGCCAGCTCGGCAGCATCGCCCGCGCCGTCCACGAG
>DASZEI010000505.1:0-2159 GCA_035940975.1 Jatrophihabitans sp.
CTGCGGCAGGTGTTCATCGGCTCCAAGCTGCTGCCCACCGTGCCCGAGATGCAGCACAACATCGACCTGATGGACAGCTGGGGCGACGAGCAGATCATCCGCTACATGGTCTCCGAGACCGGCTACACCGATCTGGACGGCCTGGACAGCGCCCACACCGCGCTGATGGGCCGGATCTTCCGGCACGACGTCGGCGGCGGCTACCGCTACTTCATCGACACCGTGCGGGACGGCCCGGCCTGGAAGCTGGCGACGCCGGTGACCGTGGTGGTCGCCGACGACGATCCCGGCCTGGCCCGGGCGGGCGAGGAGTACACCGGTTGGCGGCTGCTGGCCTCCGACGTCCGGTTCCACCGGTTGCCGGCGGGCGGTCACTACTTCGTGCGCACCAATCCCGGCGGGACCGCCGAGCTGATCCGGCAGGCCTGGATGTCGGCCATCGAGCTGGCGGGCTGAGGTGTCCGAGATCCCGGTGCTGTGCCTGCCGTTCGCCGGAGCGGGCGCCTCGGCGTTCCGCCGTGCCCAGGAGTACCCGAGCGGCGTCGTCCGGATCTGCCCCCTGCAGCTGCCCGGACGGGAGGAGCGCTTCGACGAGCCGGCCTTCACCGACGCGGTGGCCGCCGTCGATGACCTGCTGCCGGTCGCGCTCGACGCGGTGGCCGGCAGCCCGGCCGTCGCGGTGTTCGGGCACAGCCTGGGCGCGGTGCTGGCCTACGAGCTGGCGCACCGGCTGCGCCAACTGCCCCAGCCCGAGCTGGTGCGGGTCTTCGTCAGCGGCTCGCCCGGGCCGTGGACCCAGCGCCTTCCCCGCGCGACCGGCATGAGCGACGAGGATTTCCTGCGGCAGGTCCGCAGCTTCGCCGGCTACAGCCACCCGGCGCTGGAGCATCCCGAGCTGCGCGAGATGCTGCTGCCGACCCTGCGCGCCGACGTGGAGATGCACGAGAACTACCTCGCGCCACCGAACCGGCTGCTGGACGTGCCCATCATCTCGATCCGCGGCACCGACGACGAGCTGGTCTCGCCCGAGCAGGCGGCCGAGTGGAACGCGGCCAGCACCGCCGGCTGCCAGCTGCGCGAGGTGCCCGGCAACCACATGTACCTCGTCGACTCACCGGCCGAGCTGGTGCGCCTGATGGACTCGGAGCTGGCGGTGCATCGGTGAGCGCCGCGCCGGCCTCTGCCCAGACGGCCTTTGCCCAGACAGCCTTTGCCCAGACAGCCTCTGCCCAGACGGCCGTCGACCAGCGGCTGGCGGGCAAGGTCGCGATCGTCACCGGCGCGGCGCGCGGCATCGGGCGTGCGTGCGCGGTCGCGTTCGCCCGGGCGGGAGCTGACCTGCTGCTGCTGGACATCGCCCACGACCTGCCCGGTGTGCCCTATCCGCTGGGAACCGCCAGCCAGCTCGAGCACACCGCCGAGCTGTGCCGGCAGGCTGGCGGGCCGGCCTGCACCGTGCTCAGCGTCGAGGCCGACGTCCGCGACCTGGCCGAGGTCCACCGCGCGGTCGAGGTCGCGCTCGACCGGTTCGGCCGGATCGACGTGCTGCTCAACAATGCCGGCATCGCCGCGCCGTCGGGCAAGGCGGTGCACGACATCGAGGCCGACGAGTGGGACCTGATGCTGGATGTCGACGTCTCCGGCGCCTGGCGGATGATCCGCGCGGTCGGAAAGGTGATGAGCCACCAGCGCAGCGGCAGCATCATCAACCTCGCCTCGACCGCGGGCCTGGTCGGTTACCGCAACTTCGCCGGCTACGTCACCGCCAAGCACGCGCTGGTGGGCCTGTCCAAGGCGGCGGCGCTGGATCTGGCGCCGTTCAAGGTGCGGGTCAACGCCCTGTGCCCGGGCTCGGTCCGCGACGACCCGGCGGTGGAGGGCCGGATGCTCAGCGAGATCGCGCGGTCCCTGGACGTCCCGGTGGACGAGCATGAGCAGACCTTCGTCACCGCCCAGCCGATGAATGCCCTGATCGAGCCGGCCGACGTCGCCGGCGCCGTGCTGTGGCTCGCCTCGGACGAGTCCCGCCAGGTGACCGGCAGCGCGGTGCCTGTCGACGGCGGGTTCACCAGCCGATGACGCCGAAGCCGAGTGCCGAACCGATGACTGCTGAACCCTCGACCGCTGAACCGTCGACCGCTGAACCGTCGACCGCTGAA
>DASZEI010000506.1:0-1746 GCA_035940975.1 Jatrophihabitans sp.
GGTGGCGAGCCGGCTCCAGCGCGGCAGCCAGCCCAGCAGGTAGTGCGCGTTCGGCCGGCGACGGCGGCGGTAGCGCTGGAACAGCATCTCCGCCTTGTAGGTGGCCATGTCCACCCCGGCCGGGCAGTCCGAGCTGCAGCCCTTGCAGGCCAGGCACAGGTCCAGCGCCTCCAGCAGTTCCGGTGACTGCCAGCCCCCGGTCAGCAGCTCGCCGTTGGCCAGCTCCTGCAGCACCCGGGCCCGGCCCCGGGTCGAGTGGGTCTCGTCCAGGGTGGCCAGGTAGGACGGGCACATCACACCGCCGGTGCCGGTGAGGTCGGCCCGGCACTTGCCGACCCCGACGCAGCGGTGCACCGCGGTGCTGAGCGAGCCGCCGTCGTGCGGGTAGCTGAAGCCCAGCGGCCGGCCGCCCGAGCCGGTGAGCTGGCGGGCCAGCGGCAGCCGCAGGTCCGCCTCGACCGGTGCCGGGTCCACGATCACGCCGGGGTTGAGCAGGTTGGCCGGGTCGAAGATCGCCTTGACCGAGCCGAACAGCCCGATCGCCGGCTCCGAGTACATCGCCGGCAGCAGCTCGCCGCGAGCCCGGCCGTCGCCGTGCTCGCCCGACATCGAGCCGCCGTGTGCGGCCACCAGGGCGGCGGCCTCCAGCAGGAACTGCCGCAACGCTGCCGGCCGGCCAGCCAGCGGGAAGTCCAGCCGGACGTGCACGCAGCCGTCCCCGAAGTGGCCGTAGGCCAGCCCGTCGATGCGGTGCCGGGCCAGCAGGGCGAAGAACTCGCGCAGGTAGCCGCCGAGGCGCTCCGGTGGCACTGCCGCGTCCTCCCAGCCGGGCCAGGCCGGCGCGTTGGCCGGGGTCCGCCCGCCCAGGCCCGCACCGTCCTCGCGGATCCGCCAGAGCCGCTGGGCATCGGCCCCGGTCACCACTGCCGAGCCGGTCGGCGCGGCAGCCCGGACGATCTGCTCGGCAGCGGCCACAGCCTCGGCCAGGCTCTGCCCGCCGGTCTCGACGAACAGCCAGCCGCCGCCCGCGGGGAGCGGCGGGACGGCGGCCGGACCGCGGCGGCTGCGCACCACCTCGACCAGCCGGGCGTCCATGCCCTCCAGCGCCAGGGGCCCGAAGGGCAGCACGGCCGGCACCGCGTCGGCGGCGCTGGGCATGTCCGGGTAGGACAGCACCGCCAGCGCGGTGGCCGGGGCCAGCTCCACCAGGCCGACGGTGGCCGCGGTGCTGATCGCCAGGGTGCCCTCGGTGCCGGCCAGGAACCGGGCCAGGTTGCCGCCGTTCTCGGGCAGCAGGTGCTCCATCGAGTACCCGGAGATCTGGCGTCCGAACCGGCCGAACTCGGTGCGGATCACCCCGAGATTCGCCTGCACCAGGGCCGACAGCCGGGCGCCCAGCGGATCGGCCATCGCGGCCAGCGAGCCGGTCTGCAGGCTGCGCCCGTCGGCCAGCAACAGCGACAGCGACTCGACGTTGTCGGCGGTGCGGCCATAGGCCAGGGCGCGCGGCCCACAGGCGTTGTTGGCGATCATCCCGCCGAGGGTGCAGCGGGCCTGGGTCGAGGGATCCGGGCCGAAGCGCAGCCGGTGCACGGCCGCGGCCCGCTGCAGCTCGGACAGGATCAGGCCGGGTTCGACGGTGGCAGTGCGGGCCTCGGGGTCCAGGGCGATCAGCTGGTTGAGGTGCCTGGAGAAGTCCAGCACCATGCCGGCCCCGACGGCGTTGCCGGCGCAGGAGGTGCCACC
>DASZEI010000507.1:0-1889 GCA_035940975.1 Jatrophihabitans sp.
GCGCGGCAATCGCCTAGGTGATCGGGGGCCTGCCGCCGCTGGGTGGTACGCCCGGCATCCCGCCGATCGGCCTGCCGCCGTTGGGTGGTCCGTGATGGCACGGCAGATGGTGACACAGCCCGTGATGGCACGGCGCCCGACCGCGGCTGCCCGGCGCTTCGGCCGGGTGCTGGCGCTGGCGCTCGGAGCTGCCCTGCTGCTGTCAGGGTGCGGTTTCCACGGGCTGTACTCGGCTCCGTTGCCCGGCGGGGCCGACCTGGGTAGCCACCCGTACCGGGTCCTGGTCGACTTCGCCGACGTGCTCGACCTGGTGCCGCAGTCCGCGGTCAAGGTCAACGACGTGACCGTCGGCAAGGTCGAGTCCGTCAAGCTGGTCGGCTGGCAGGCTCGGGCGCAGGTGGTGGTCAACGGCGATGTCACGCTGCCCGCCAACGCCTACGCCCAGGTCCGGCAGACCTCGCTGCTGGGCGAGAAGTTCGTGTCGCTGTCCTACCCGCCGGCCGGTGAGGTCAGCGACCCGGTGCCGCTGGCCCGGGCCCCGCACGCCGGCTATGCCTACCCGCACATCGGCATCGGCCGCACCGGCTCCACCCCCGAACTCGAGGCGGTGCTCGGCGCGCTGTCCCTGCTGCTCAACGGCGGCGGCCTGGAACAGATCAAGACCATCACGCACGAGCTGAACCAGACCCTGACCGGGCATGCCGGCGACATCCGCAGCCTGCTGTCCCAGGCCACCGTCCTCACCACCAGCCTGAACACCCAGAAGGCGCGGATCCTGCGCGCCATCGACAACCTCGACACGCTGGCCCGGAGGTTGAACAGCCAGAAGCAGGTGCTGGCCGGTGCCCTGGACACCATGCCGCAGGCGGTGAAGATCCTGGCCGACGAGAAGACCCAGTTCGTCACGCTGCTGCGCAGCCTGGACCACCTCAGCACGGTCGCGGTGACCGTGATCAACGCCTCGCAGGACAACTTCGTCTCCGCGCTGACCAGCCTGGACCCGGTGATGACCCAGCTGACCCAGGCGGGGGAGGCGCTGCCGAAGTCACTGGAACTGCTGGCGACCTACCCGTTCCCGCGAACCGTGGTGAACGGCATCAAGGGCGACTACACCAACCTCTTCCTGACCGCCGACCTGAACCTGACCCACCTGCTGGACAACCTGCTCAAGCCGCCCCCGGTGCCGGTGCCGGCGACCCAGCAGGCCGATAGCACCGGTTCCGGCCGGCTGACCGGGTTGGGCGGGGAACGGCCATGATCAGGCGATCGACCAAGATCCAGTTGCTGCTGTTCGTGGTGCTGTCGCTGCTCGGGGTCAGCTACGTCGGCTTCAGCTATGTCGGCCTCGGTTCCACCCTGTTCGGTCCGGGCGGGTGCACGGTGAGCGCCAACTTCCCCGATTCCGGTGGCATCTTCACCGATGCCGAGGTCACCTACCGAGGTGTCACGGTGGGCAAGGTGGGCCAGCTGCACCTGCTCGACTACGCCGGCCCGGACGGTCGCCAGATCCGCGGCGTGCGGGTCGACCTCAACCTCGCCAGCTGCTCGAAGCCGGCGATCCCGCTGGACTCACAGGCCTATGTCTCCAACCGCTCGGCGGTCGGCGAGCAGTACGTCAACATCGAGCCCGCCGGCGCCGAGGGCCCGTACCTGACCGACGGGGCGGTGCTCAGCAAGGCCGGACAGGTCCCGATCGCCACCCAGGTGCTGCTGCAGAACCTCGATGACCTGGTGTCTGACATCGACTCGGCCAGGTTGAACGTCCTGCTCAGCGAGCTCGGCAAGGCCTTCGGCGGCCGCGGACCGGACCTGCAGGCGCTGCTGGACTCCGGAGACGCGTTGCTGGCCCGGGCCCAGCAGGCGCTACCCGAGACGCTCCGGCTGATCGA
>DASZEI010000508.1:0-3038 GCA_035940975.1 Jatrophihabitans sp.
TACGTCGACAACCACTTGGTCGGCAGCAACGCCGTGTCGGCCAACCAGAATTACAGCGGCTACTGGCGGGTGGGCGGCGACAATCTCAATGCCTGGCCCGACCAGCCCAGCAGCGCCTACTTCGCCGGCACCATCGACGAGGTCGCGATCTATGACAGCGTGCTGTCGGCGGCCCAGGTGGATGCCCACTACACCGCGTCCGGCCGCAGCGGCCCGGACGTGCTGGCGCCCAGCACCGCGATCACCGCGCCTGCCGACGGCGCGAGCGTGAGCGCCGGAGCTGTGACCGTCACCGCCACAGCCTCGGACAACGTCGCGGTCACCTCGCTGGACCTGCAGGTCGACGGCACGGTGGTCTCCTCGGACTCGAGCGCGCCGTACAGCTTCAGCTGGAGCGCCGCCGCCGGACCGCACACGCTGCGCACGGTGGCCCATGACGCCGCGGGCAACACCGGGACCTCCGCCGACGTGCATGTCACGGCCACCGCGCCGGACACCACCGCCCCGACGACGGCGATCACCTCGCCGGCTGACGGCGCCCAGGTGTACGGCGCGACCACCGTCACGGCCACCGCCACCGACGACACCGGCGTCACCTCGGTCGCGCTGCAGGTGGACGGCAGCACGGTGGCCACCGACGCCTCGGCTCCCTACACCTTCAGCTGGGACGCCACCTCGGTCGGATCGCACACCCTGCGCACGGTGGCAACCGACGCCGCCGGCAACAGCGGCCAGTCGGCCCAGGTCGGCGTCGTCGTTCCGCCGGACAGCACGGCGCCGAGCGCCCCCGGCAGTCCCAGCGCGTCCGCCGTGACGGCGTCGCAGGCAACACTGTCCTGGACGGCCGCGACCGACGACCGTGCGGTGGCCGGGTACCAGATCGTCCGCGACGGCAGCGTCGTCGGTTCCTCGACCACGCTGAGCTTCACCGACACCGGCCTGAGCGCCGCCACCACGTACAGCTACCGGGTTCGGGCGGTCGACGCGGCCGGCAACGTCGGCCCGGACAGCGGCCCGACCGCGGTGACCACCCAGGCCGCCGACGCGGTGCTGTTCTCCGACAGCTGGCCGGCCGCCGACGCCGCACCGTGGTCCTCGGCCTGGACCACGAGCACCAGTGGCGGCACGGTGGACACCCAGTCCGGCGCCGGCCGGATCGCGGTGAACGATGTCGCCAGCGCCTACGGCCGTGCGCAGCTGACCGGCCTGGCTGCCCGGGCGGACAGCGAGTTGCTGACCTCCTACAGCTGGTCGTCCAACACCGCGCTGAGTTACCTGAGCGTCTACCTGCGGGGGTCGGGCGGCTGGCAGAACGCCTACCGGCCGAAGAACGGCTACGGGTTGCAGTTGCAGTCCAACTCGGGCACGGTGACGGTGCAGAAGAACGTCAACAGCGTGACCAGCACCGTGGTGTCGGTGGCCGGCGGCCAGGCGCTGACGACCGGCAAGCAGTGGCTGCGGCTGCGGGTCAGCGGTTCGACGATCCAGTTCAGGATCTGGGCCGACGGCAGCCCCGAGCCGACCAGCTGGAAGGCGACCAGCACCGACACCGACGTCACCGCTGCCGGCCAGCTGTTCCTGTCGGTGGTGCGCGGCGCCACCAACGTCGGCGCGAAGTCGGTCTCCTTCGACGACCTGGCCATCCGGGACGGCCAGTAGGACCGGCCCGGACGCCGGCTGACCGGCCGTAGGGCCGGCCCGGCCGGGCTGCCCCGAAGCGTTCCTCCGAGACAACCCGAAGCCCCTCCAAGAACCAGGAGGGGCTTCGGGCATTGGCGGGCAGAGCGATCCGTGACCGCGACCGGTCGCAGCCGCTCGATCGTCGGCCGGGTTGGCAAGGCGACACGGTGTAATCGACGCTGCCCAGCGAGCCACCGCCTGAAAGATCAACAAACGAGTTACATCACTGTAAGTAACTACGTTTAGCCAATATCACGAAAAACTCACGCGTCGACAAAGTACCTGGTATACGCCTGGAGAGCCGGTGCTCAGGTGAAGCTACCCCCCGGAAACTGGGGGGTAGAAGGGCTTGAGTCAGCTATTCGGCCGGTGGTTTTCGGGTCCAAAAAATTACACACGGTAATTGCTCAGTTCGGGAGGGGTGCTGACGATAAGGCCCATACCCGACTACTAGGAGTTACCAATGTCACGCCATCACAGTGCCCGTCCGAGCACCACGAGAAGGTCCTGGACCGGCGCGGCACTGGTCGCCCTGATCGGCGCCGGCGCGGTCACCGCGATCCAGGTTTCCTCCACCGGCGCGGTAGCGGCCGCCTCGACGGTCAATCTGGTCGCCGACCCGACGCTGACCAGCACCTCCAGCTGGTTCACCCGGACCGGCGGCTCGCTGGCCATCGTCGCCGCCGGGCACAACGGGCACCGGGCGATCCGGCTGCGCAACGAGACCGCCGCCCCGCTCACCCTGGCGCTCAACGACCGGGTGAACACCGTGCACGCGACCGTGGCCGGCGCGACCTACCAGGCCGGCGCCTGGATCCGGACCGACGCGGCCGGCGTCACCGCGGCGGCCCGCCAGATGGAATACCAGCGTCTGGTGTATCGCGGCGAGGCGCGCACCAGCTCCTGGCTGCGCACCACCGGCTGGGTGCATGTCAGCGTCAACTACACCGCCAAGGCGAACCTGAGCACGATCGACTTCAACGTGCTGGCCTGGTCCCTGCCGCGCGGCAAGAGCCTGCTGGTCAGCGAGCCCAGCCTGGTCCTGCTGTCGATGCCCAGCCTGCCGGACCCGGTCGTGAAGCCCCCGAAGCCGACCAGCAGCGCTCCGACCACCCCGGCCCCGGCCCCCACCACCAGCTCCCCGGCCCCGGCCCCCACCACGTCTTCCCCGGCCCCGGCCCCCACCACCTCGTCACCGGCCCCGGCCCCCACCACGTCCTCACCGGCCCCGGCCCCCACCACGTCGGCCCCGGCCCCCACCGGTTACAAGCTGGTCTTCAACGAGGACTTCAACAGCATCGACCGCACCAAGTGGAACGTCCGCAACAACTCCTGGGCCAACAACGAGGAGTCGATCG
>DASZEI010000509.1:0-4099 GCA_035940975.1 Jatrophihabitans sp.
CACGTCGAAGGTGGGCACGTCGAACAGGCCGGCATCGGCGGCAACCGGCGCGGGTCGGTGGCGCGGCAGGTCGGTGGCGGTGGAGCGGGCGGCATCGGCGGTCATCGCCTCCCAGCCTACGACGGGCCACTGTCAGAACCGCCGCGATTCGCGCCATCGCGGCGGGCAGTCGCCGGGCGGCGGAGAACCCTGACGACAGCCCACGGGCATCGGTGCGGGTTGCCAGCGGCGGCCGGCACGTGACACCATCGGCGGCGTGCAGATCACCGGACGCGAGTTTTTCTATGGGTACCGCAGCGCGGCACCCATTCCGACCGGTTGACCTGACACGCCGAACCGATCGCCCTGGGCCGCACGAGCCCGGGGCGTTTTCGTTTGTCCGGGTCGACGGCTCGAGGGCGGTGACACGCCCCATCGAGAGGAACACCCTGTGCCGAGCAGCACCCAATCACCTGCCGCATCACCTGCGCCCGACGGCGTCATGACCGCGACGGCGATCGAGGGCGATCCCGCCGCCATCGGGACCATGCGCGGCCAGATCGATGCCCTCGACACCGCCATCGCGCGGCTGGTCGCCGAGCGCGCCCAGCTGTCCCGCCGGATCCAGGCGGCCCGGATGAACGCCGGCGGCACCCGGGTCGAACTCGGCCGCGAACGCGCGATCCTGGGCCACTACCGCAGCCGGTTGGGCGCCGAGGGCGGCCCGCTAGCCGAGGCGGTGCTGCGGGTCTGCCGGGGCTCGCGCTAGGGCTTTAGCTGAGCGAGCATCGCAGCGAGGTACGAGCGAGGAGCGCAGCGAAGTGGGGACCCACCGGAGCGAGCATCGCAGCGGAGTCGGCTTCAGACGATCCGGCGGTCGGCCGCCCACCGGGTCAGCTGGTGCCGGGAGGACAGCTGGAGCTTGCGCAGCACGTTGGAAGCATGCGTTTCCACCGTCTTGACCGAGATGAACAGCTCGGTGCCGATCTCGCGGTAGGAGTAGCCGCGGGCCAGCAGCCGCATCACCTCCTGCTCGCGGGGCGTGAGCTGGTCCAGTTCCGGGTCGGTCGAGCTGACCGGGCCGCCGGGTCCGGCGCCGTCACGAAAGGCGTCCAGGACGAAACCCGCGAGCCTGGGCGAGAAGACCACGTCACCGTCTGCCACCCGCCGGATCGCGTCGGTCAGGTCCGCACCGGAGATGGTCTTGGTGACGTAGCCGCGCGCGCCGGCCCGGATCACCGTGATCACGTCCTCGGCGGCGTCGGAGACCGACAGCGCCAGGAACTTGGTATCGGGCAGTTCGGGCAGCACCGCCGCCACCACCGCCGGGCCGCCGCCATCGGGCAGGTGCACGTCCAGCAGCACCACGTCAGGGGTGGTGTGCCGGATGGTGGCGATGGCCTCGGCCACGCTGGCGGCCTCTCCGACGATGTCAAGGCCGGTGCCGATCTCGGCGCGGACGCCGGCCCGGAACATGGCGTGGTCGTCCACCAGGACCACCGTGGGCCTGCTGCTGTCCGCACTCATTCGTCTGTGCCCCGTTCGCTCTTGTCCAGTTGGCTCATGCCTCGTTCGCCCATGTCCACTTCGCTCATTCCAGCTCCACCCGCAGTTGCACTTCGGTTCCCTGGCCGGGACTGGACCGGATCGTCGCGGTGCCGTGCTGGCGCTGCAACCGGCCCACGATAGAGCCGCGGATGCCCTGCCTGCTCTCATCCGTCCGGTCCGGGTCGAAGCCGACTCCCCGATCGCGCACGAAGACCGAGGCGCTGTCGGCGGCAAGCTCGGCATACAGCGACACGCTCGTCACCTGAGCGTGCTTGGCGGCGTTGACCATGGCCTCGCGGCTGGCCGCCACCAGCGCGTCGAGCCGGCCGTTCATCGGATGGTCGCCGACCGCCACCACATCGACCGTGATGGCGTAAGTGTCCTCGACCTCGGCCGCGGCGGCGTGCAGGGCGGCTGCGAACCGGCCGTTGGGCACCCCGGTGCCGTAGAGCTTGGTACGCAGCTCCCGTTCCTGGCTGCGAGCCAGCCGGGCGACCTCGCGCGGCTGGTTGGCGTTGCGCTGGATCAGCGCCAGGGTCTGCAGCACCGAGTCGTGCAGGTGGGCGGCGATGTCGGCCCGTTCCTCGTTGCGGATCCGCTCCCGGCGCTCGGTGGACAGCTCGCGCACCAGCTTCAGCCACCACGGGCCGGTGATCAGGGCCAGGCCGCCGGCGGTCACCAGCACCGCGGCCAGGCCGGCACCGGCTGCCGAGATGCCGGCCCGGGCCAGGATGAAGACCGCCCCGGTGAGCACCAGCGTGACACCGGCGATGATCCGCAACCAGCCGATCCGGTCGGTCGCCCCGGCGGCCAGCGACGTGCTCGACAGCCGCCGCCAGCGTTCCCGCTCGGTCTCCGAGGCCTGCCGCCACAGCAGCGCGGCACCGAAGCAGCCCAGCAGCGAGGGGGTGAACCACCAGCCCAGCGGCAGGGTGTGGGCGTTGGCCAGCAACACCCCCGCCGCCGCGACTGCCGCCACCACGTACTGCGCCGCCGAGCGTGCCGAGCCTTCGGGCTCGTCCTCGGAGCGGGTGCGCAGCACGATCCAGAAGGCGCCGTAGAGCAGCACGCCGAGCCCGGCGCTACCGGCCAGCAGCACGAAGGCCAGCCGGACGAGGCTGCGCCGCACCCCGAGGTGGTCGGCGAGCGCTCCGGCCACCCCGCCGAGCAGCCGGCCGTGCCGGTTGCGGTAGAGCCGAGGAGCCTGCTGCGGCTCGACGGAGATGGGCTGGACGGACAGCGGCGTAGTCATCGTGTGCCCATTCTGGCCGCCGCCGGCCTCGACCGGCATCAGGTGAAGGCCCCAGTTCCCGGACGGCGGACTGAGCGCGGTTCAGGGGTGGTTGGGGGTGGTTCCCGATACCGTGACGGTTCGGTACTCCGCAGGCTGAACGGCATGACCATGACTGATCCTCCCCCGGCCGGCCACACTCCCGGTTCGGCGAGCGTTCCGCCTACCCCGCCGCCGCCCGCCTTCCCCGGCCCGTCGTTGTTCTACGGGCCGGGTCCGGAGCAGCCGGGCCCGCAGCGGTGGCTGCGGCGCAGCCGCACCGACCGGATGGTCTCCGGGGTCGCCGGCGGCCTCGGCGAGTACTTCGGAGTGGACCCGGTGATCTTCCGGGTGCTGTTCGCGGTGCTGTCCTTCTTCGGCGGCGTGGGCCTGCTGATGTACGGCCTGGCCTGGCTGCTGGTGCCCGAGCCGGACATCGGCACCTCGGCGCTGGACAAGGCCATCGGCCAGCTGCGGGCACGCCGGGTGCCGCCCTGGCTGGTGCTGATCGGCGGGGCGATCGTGTTGTGGCTGGGCTGGTTCTCCTGGTGGTCGCCCGGCCCGACGTTTCCGGCGATCATGCTGCTGGCGGTGCTGCTGCTGGTGCTGATCCGCCGGCTGGGACGCTCGGAACCGCAGCCGGGCCTAACGGGCGGCAATGCCGGGGCAGCGGGGGCCACAGCAGTTCAGCCGGACGGAGCTGAGCCGGGCTCGCCGGAGAATCCGACTCTGGAGTGGTCACCGCCGGCAACCGGCGAGCTGGAAGCCGGCCGGGGGCCGTTGATCCCGCCGCTGAACGACACCCGGCGATCGATGCAGGCCTGGCTGGCCGAAGCCGGCACGGCACACCGCGAGCGGATCCGCCGCCGCCGGCCGATCAAGGTCGGGGTCGCGGTCAGCCTGGCGATTGCCTGGACCGTGGTGGCGTTGCTGGACGGGTTCGGCCGGGTGCCGTTCCCGGCCTACCTCTGGGTCGGCCTGGCGGTGCTCGGCACCGGCCTGCTGCTCAGCGTGATCACCCGGCGCCTCACCCTGTCGCTGCTGGTTCCGATCGCGGTGCTGGCGCTGCTCACCTTTGCCCTGGGCGGCACCCGGACCAGCCTGACCGACGGTTCGGGCAAGCAGGCCTGGCTGCCGACCACGGCCGAGCAGCTGGCCGACCATCGCCTGTTCGCCGGCCAGGCCACCCTGGACCTGACCGGGCTGAGCGGCGTTGCGACGGCGCACACGGTGCACCTGTCCCAGGCCGCCGGCGAGGTGCGGGTGCTGCTGCCGGCCGGCTTGAACGCCACGGTGATCGCC
>DASZEI010000510.1:0-1792 GCA_035940975.1 Jatrophihabitans sp.
ATGAGGTGAGCGTTGGTCCAGCAACGCGAAAGGTGCCTCTGACCTGCAAGGATTTTGCTTGCTGAGGGCAATATCCACGCGGGCCAGGAGGCACCTTTCTGGTGAAGAAGCGTAGCGGGCGATACCCGCGTCTGACCGTCGACGGGCACGGGTCCAGCGTGGTGCCGAACGCCGGCGCCGTCGTTCTGCTGCGCGCTGCGGAGGCCGTCGGTCTCGACGCCGCGCTCTCGCAGGCGCTCAAGCCATGGCGGCGGCCGCTGGCCCGCCACGATCCGGGCAAGATCCTGCTGGACCTGGCCGTGAGCCTGGCGGTCGGCGGGGACTGTCTGGCCGATCTGGCGCAGCTGCGCGCCGCGCCGGAGGTGTTCGGCCCGGTGGCCTCCGATCCGACGGTGTCCCGGCTGATCGACCGCCTGGCCGCCGACGCCCCGGCGGCGTTGGCCGCGATCGCCTCGGCACGAGTGACCGCGCGGGCGACCGCGTGGTCACTGGCCGGCGAGCACGCCCCCGACCACGACGCCAGCGCCGCGTCACCGTTGGTGATCGACGTGGACGCCACTCTGGTCACCGCGCACTCGGAGAAGGAGTCCGCGGCGCCGACGTTCAAACGCGGGTTCGGCTTCCATCCGCTGTGGGCCTTCCTCGACCACGGAGCAGAAGGCACCGGGGAACCGCTGGCGTTCGGACTGCGGGCCGGCAACGCCGGCTCCAACACCGTCGTCGACCACATCGCGGTGCTGCGCGCCGCGCTGGCCCAGCTGCCCGGCCACCAGCAGGGGCGCCGACCGGGGAAGAACGTGCTGATCCGCATCGACGGCGCCGGCGGCACCCATGAGCTGCTGTCCTGGCTGACGCGGCGCCGGCTGTCCTACTCGGTCGGGTTCTCCCTGCCCGGTGACCTGGCCTCGATCCAGCAGAAGCTGGCCAGCATTCCTGACGCCGCCTGGACGCCGGCCTACGACGCCAACCGGCAGGTTCGCCCCGGCGCAGTCGTCGCCGAGGTCACCGGACTGTTCGACCTCTCGGGCTGGCCACCCGGGATGCGGTTGATCGTGCGCAAGGAACGCCCGCATCCCGGCGCGCAGCTGCGGATCACCGACGTCGACGGCATGCGGATCACCGCGTTCGTCACCAACACCGTTCGCGGCCAGCTGGCCGACCTCGAACTGCGGCACCGCCGCCGGGCCCGCGCCGAGGACCGCATTCGCAACGCCAAAGACACCGGCCTGGCGAACCTGCCGCTGCACGACTTCGCGCAGAACGAGATCTGGTGCGCGGTAGTGGCGCTCGCCGCCGACCTGACCGCCTGGATGCAGACCCTCGCCCTGGCCGGGCACGAGGCCCGCCGCTGGGAACCCAAGCGGCTGCGCCTGCGGCTGCTCTCGATCCCGGCCCGCCACGCCCGCACCGGCCGCCGCCAACTCCTGCACCTGGCCACCACCGCGCCGTTCACCGCACTTGCGCTGCAGGCCCTCGCGGCCTTGGCCCAGTTGACCGTGCGCTCGGCACCGAGACCGGCGCCAGGCTGACCCGCCAGCCCTCTCACCCCGACGGCTGGCGAACTCACCGGACCGTGGAACCGGCGCCCACCCGAGCGACCTCGGGCGAACCGTCACACCCGAATGCCACTCTCACCCCCACCCGGGATCAGAACCCCGGCGACAACCGAGATGATCAGAGCCATGAAAGATCCGGGCTAACCGATCCCCTGCGAGACAGGAATCCCGGATGGTTGGTTACCGGGAACATCACTGCTGGCGGTTCCTCTTGCGATACCAAGCGCCGGCCCAAG
>DASZEI010000511.1:0-3165 GCA_035940975.1 Jatrophihabitans sp.
GTGTCGGGTACCGAGAACTCCGGCCAGGGCGGCGGCGTGCTGCGCATCGAGTTCGACGACTCCGACAACCGGCTCGACGATTCCGACTGGGACGAGTTCTTCAAGGTCTTCGACGACCGCGGCCTGGCCTTGGTCTACCAGGAGAAGACCTCCGACGGCGAAACCAGCCGGTTCAACAAGCTGGTCAGCCGCGACGCTTCCTGAGACCACCGGCCCGCACCCACCCATCAGCAGGCACCACACTTCGGAGTCCGCATGACCAACGCCAGCGTCATCAAGCACTGGGCCCAACGCGAGGCCGAGACCTACAGCAACGGCACCGAGCGACCGCTCGGCGGTTACCTCGCCGCGATGGGGGTCTACGCGAGCGCGGTGACCGGCCTGACGCTGCTCGGCCGCCGGCTGGGCTTCCGGGCGCCGCAGCAGATCAGCCCGTGGGACGTCGCGCTGTTCGGGATCGCCACCCACCGGGTGACCCGGACCATCGCCAAGGACGCGGTGGCAAGCCCGGTCCGGGCACCGTTCACCACCTACGACGGCGTACAGGGACCGGGAGAGCTGCACGAGGAGGTGCGCACCGACTCGCACCTGCGCCATGCGGTCGGTGAGCTGCTGACCTGCCCGTTCTGCCTGGCCCAGTGGGTGGCCACCGCCTTCGGCGCCGGGCTGGTCTTCGCCCCGCGCGCTACCCGGCTGGTGGCCGCCACCTTCGCCAGCGTCGCCGTCTCGGACTTCCTGCAGTTCGGCTACAGCGCCGTGCAGAGCAAGGAGTGACGCCGCGCGCTCAGCCCTGCCGCCAGTCGTCGCTGGTGAGGTGTGAACCGGCCTGCGGGCCCATCTGCAGCATCCCGCCGTCGACCGCCCAGGACGCCCCGGTCACGTAACCGGCATCCGGCGAGGCCAGAAAGGCGATCACCGCGGCGATCTCGCGGGCATCGCCGGGTCGTCCGAGCGGCACCCCGGGCCGGTGCACCGCGTGCGGATCCTGGTCCTCCTGCCCGGTCATCGGGGTGGCGATCTCGCCGGGAGCCACCGAGTTGGCGGTGATGCCGTAGCTGCCCAGCTCCAGGGCGATCGTCTTCATCAGGCCGCCCAGGCCGTGCTTGGCCGCGTCGTAGGCGCTGGAGCCGACCCGAGGCTGGTGCTCGTGCACGCTGGTCACGGCGATCAGCCGACCGCCCCGGCCGGCGCCGACCATCCGCCGGGCCGCGCGCTGCAGGCAGACGAACGCGCCGTCGAGGTCGGTCGCCACGGTGTGGCGCCATTGCTCGTACGTCATCTCCAGCAGCGGGGCGTTGTCGCCGGTGCCGGCGTTGTTGACGAAGACGTCCAGGCCGCCCAGCTCCTCGGCCAGGCTGTCGATGACGTCGCCACAGCCCGGCAGGTCGGTGGTGTCGAGCTGGGCGATGACCGCGCGCCGGCCGAGCGCCCGCACCTCATCGGCGGTCTGCTCGGCGCCGTCCGAGTCCGAATGCCAGGTGATGCCGATGTCCAGGCCGGCTCGGGCAAGCGCCACCGCGGTCGCCTTGCCGATGCCGGAGTCCGAGGCGGTCACGATCGCCGTCCGCGGGGTGAATGCCATCTCGATGGTTCCTTTCGAAGGGAAAGCAGCTGGGGAGCGACTCGAAGCAGGTGATAGGAAGAAGCTCCTACGGCGGCGACGGACTCGCCGGCAGAGCGAAGGGCGGAGACAGATGTCGGAGTTCGTCCAGAACGTCAGCGAGGAAGTTCTAGGCCAGGACGAGGACTCCCCCGACCGTGGCCGGCCGGGCAGCAATTCACCCGAGGAACCGCAGGCCCGCCCGCACCCCGTGGCCGGCGACCGACCGGAGCAGTCCGGTGACCGATCCGGGCAGGACCAGCCGAGCCCGGACCAGCCGAGCCCGGACCAGCCGAGCCAGGACGAGGACGAGCCCCAGCAGGGACTGGGCGAGCCGGACTCGCACTAGCCGTCCGGGCCGGTCAAACGCTGGCGGCTAGCCGGTGCCCCGGTGGGTCAGGGCATCGCGCAGCCGGTCGAACAGGCCCGCGACCGGGCCGACCATCAGGTTGCCGGGCGGCTTGTCGGGTGCGCTGGGATGCGGCCTGGTCGGGGCGATCTTCTTCACCGCCTCCACCTGCTGACCGATCTTCACCAGTTCCTCCTGGCTGAAGATGGTGCGCATGTGCGGGAACATCTCGTTCTCCTCCTCGGCCACATGCTCCCGGATCTCGGTCATCAGCGTCTGCAGCTCGACCTCGAAGCCGGGATCCTCCGCCCTGAGCTTCTCCAGCCGCTTCAGGGTCCGCTCGGCCTCGGCGTGCTCGCGCAGGGCCCGCTCCGCTTCGGCCTGGCTGACCTTCTCCTTCACCTTCGGATAGACCGCGGCCTCCTCGGCCACCGCATGCCTGATCAGCTCGATGGTCACCTGCTCGGCGACGTCCTTGCGCCGGGTCCGCGACTGCTCGTCAGCGGCACCGCGCAGGCTGTCGAGTTCGGCGAACATCTGCTCGACCTCTCGATGGTCATGGGTCAGGATCTCGATCACATCGCGTTGCTCGTCCACCAGGACTCCTTTTCGGTGCCCGGGATCGGACACCGACTTCTTCGTCTGCGACTGGGCGGATGCGGTGAGCGAGAAGGCTGTTGCCACTGCGGTGAGCGCTGCCCGACCGGTGGTCGTTGCCCACGTGCTCGGTCGCTATCCGGACCGGCTGGGCTTTCAGCCTCTGAAAAACTTATCACCCGGCGCGCAAGCGCAGGCTGGCAGACAAACCGCGGCGGTCAGCGGGCCAGCTGGCCGACCACCAGCTCGAAGACCTTCGGCGCCGCCGCGGCGGTCCGGACGATCCCGCGCCGCAGCACCGGCCGGCCGGCCGTCCACAGCAGGCCACCGGTGAGCGTCCGGTAACGGCGGGACCCCCGTAGCCACAGCCGCTCGTAATCGGCCGGGCGGCCGGCCACCAGGCAGCGGATCAGCGACCGGGCCGCTGTCAGGCCCACCGTGATCCCCTCGCCGGTCAGCGCGTCGACGTACCCGGCGGCGTCGCCCACCAGCAGGATCCTCCCAGCTACCCGAGCGCGGGTCCGCTGCCGCAGCGGGCCGGCGCCCAGCACCTTCGAGCCGGCGGCCGCCGACAGCCGCCGCGCCAGCGCCGGGAACTGCGCCAGCTGGTCGTCGAAGG
>DASZEI010000512.1:0-1650 GCA_035940975.1 Jatrophihabitans sp.
CGCTGCTCGCTCGGCTTCAACGTGCGCAACAGCGCCGGCACGTATTTCTTCCTGACCGCCGGGCACTGCGGCAACATCGCCTCGACCTGGTACTCCAACTCCAGCCACACCACGGTGCTGGGCAACACGACCGGTAGCAGCTTCCCCGGCAACGACTACGCGATCGTGAAGTACACCAACACCGCGATCGCCCACCCGGGCACCGTCGACCTGTACAACGGCAGCAGCCAGGACATCACCTCGGCGGCCAACGCCTTCGTCGGTGAAGCGGTCAAGCGCAGTGGCAGCACCACCGGCGTGCACAGTGGCAGCGTGACGGCGACCAACGCCACCGTGAACTACGCCGAGGGCACCGTCACCGGTCTGATCAAGACCAACGTCTGCGCCGAGGGTGGCGACTCGGGTGGCTCGCTGTTCGACGGCACCAAGGCGCTCGGCCTGACCTCCGGTGGAAGTGGCAACTGCAGCAGCGGTGGCATCACGTACTTCCAGCCGGTCACCGAAGCCCTGTCGGTGTACGGCGTGTCGGTCTACTAGGCCTTCCGCGTCACGCACCACATCGCAGTAGGTAATACGTAACACTGCATTCCCCCTCCAGGTAGGTAAGACGGAGCCGGCCGCTGGCGCATCGCGCGAGCGGCCGGTTTCTGTGTGCCCGCAGGCTTCAACCCGCTGTTTCCCCAGGGCCAGCGCGCCGTTCGGCTCAGCGAAGGTAGGAAGCTCCGTTGGCATCCAGGACGGTGCCACTGACCCACACCGGGGCGTCGGTGGCCAGCCACGCAACGGTCGCGGCGATCTCGGCGGGCGTGGCGACCCGGCCGAACGGGCTCTGGGCTCGCACCGCGGCGCCGTCCGGGCCGTCCAGCACGGCGCGGGCCATCTCGGTGTCGACGAAGCCGGGCGCGACAGCGGCCGCCAGAATGCCGTGCGGCGCGAGGGAAACTGCCAGCGACTGCGTCATCGCATGCAGCCCGGCCTTGCTCGCGCCGTAGGCAGGGGTGCGGGGTTCACCGCGGTACGCGCCCCGGGATCCGACGCTGATCAGCCGGCCGCCGGCCGGGCCGGCCGGCCGGTGCAGCAGGTGGTCGACGGTGAGCCAGGCCAGGTTCGCCGGAGCCACCAGGTTGAGCTCCAGCGTCGCCTGCCAGGCCTGCTGCCAGTCGGCGTAGGAGGTGGCCTCGATCGGATGCGCGGTGAACACGCCGGCGTTGTTGACCAGCACGTCCAGGTCGCCCAACCCCTCGACCACCTCGGCGACGAGCCGCGCGCAGGTGTCGGGCGCGGTGAGGTCGCCGGTCACGGCCAGGTGCCCGTTCCCGGGCAGCGCGTCGCGTACCCGCTCGGCGGCGGCACTGTCGCGCCCGGCGTGCACGGCGACCCGGTGCCCGGCCGCCGCCAGCGCGTGGGCGATGGCCGCGCCGATGCCACGGCTGGCTCCGGTCACCAGGCTGCAGGTCGTCACCGCCGCGACGCTACCCGCCAGGCCGAGGGACGATTCCGCTGCTGCCCCCGGAGTGGAACAGTGGCAGCCATGAGCTTCGACGTTTCCGCGGTCCGTGCCCAGTTCCCCGCGTTGGCCGCCGGTGCGGCCCACTTCGACGGCCCGGGCGGCTCGCAGACCCCGCAGGCGGTCGCCGACGCCATCGCCGG